>SFGN01000089.1 GCA_004556565.1 Lachnospiraceae bacterium
ACGTGATTCACTATAGTGATAAGTCTGCGGTAGACGGTTTACGTTACGCCCTTAGCTACCTGGCTAAACAGGATCAGAAAGAACACGGTATTATTCTGATGCGTAGCAGACTTCCCGAAAAAAGTAACCGCGGCCGACCACGACACAACTGAATTACAGCTGTATTAGAATTAAGTTTCCGTAAGTTGTTGGGAGGTGCTTGAGTTAATAGGCAGCAGAGGGGGCGCTGTAATCAGTGTAGGGGACCCGAATTTCTGCTGTGGTGCTTCAGTGGTTCGGATACAGGTAACGAATATGGTTCATAAATCTGACAGTGATGAATTAGCAGCACTGAGGGAAGACATCACTTGAAGCTTATGGGATTGAATGGCGACGTAAACCGCAGAGTCCTGTGCAGTGCGTTTCCGTATTATCCACGGATGAGAAAGTTGCGTTATTTCGTCGGTTTTTTCGTGGGCGTGGTGATGTATGGGGCCTTCGATGGGAAAGCAAAACCAGCGGCAAATCAGGGTACTTGCGGGCCTGTGCTAACGAATGGCAGCCGGGAATAGCGGTAAACTCCGGATAAAATGTGGGGACTGCGCTCACCGTCAGTTGATCCCTGTATCTGATCTCATCATCTACCACTACACGGTTTAACGGGGCCGCGTCATCTCGGCGTTGCCCGATAAATTCTTTTCTACGTATAATAACCAGAATGAACGTGTAAAACACCATAGTATTCAGAACTATAAACATCGAAACCTGCCATATTGACCAGAATAAATGACCTTATTTTTACTGAAATTTAAGGAGAACACCGTTGGAAGTAGAAATGTGGGATGGTGGCTTACAAGAACAGGAAGTATTGGCTATCGAGAAAATAAAAGCTGCTTTTTCAGTCAACGTATCTAAGCCTGACAAGCCTTTCCGTAGCGGTTCAATTAGTGAGCAGCTAAAAAGCTATGGTTTTATCGGCAATGAAATGTTCCCTTGGAAAGGTTATGCAGGTTTTCGATTTGTTGAGGCAAAAAAAGAGGGGGAATTCGATTTAGTTATTGTAACACACTGCAACGTGATCATTGTTGAACTGAAAGACTGGAACCATCAGCCTGTAACCGCACGCGGAGATACTTGGTTTAAAGGTGATAAGAACATGGGGCGCTCGCCAGTAAGCGTGACTCGTAGCAAAAAATTCATGCTGGACAAAAAACTCAAGCGTCTGGTAGACCGTTTTACGAACAAAGGCTATATCCCGATTGTTCATTTTTTTGTTGTGATGACCGGCAATGCAGATTTCAGCGCGCTGCCGGAGGAACAACGGCGCCATACGATCTCGTTAAAAGATTTCCTGAAGTTTGCCGATCGCGGGAGCTTCAATAACTATTTCAAACCGCACCCAGCTACCAAGGTTCTTAACAAGGATTTCCATCTTTTCGATGATTTGTTCCTAGGGCCTCAGACGGCACCAAAAGCCTTGAGAGTTAATGGCTATGAAGCTAATGATATGATTTTCGAACATCCTAAAAAGGTGTATCGAGAATATCTGGCAAAATCTGAGATATCAACGAACAGCGAAGCGCTACTCAGAGTATGGAATTTTAGAAATATAACGGGAACGAAAGCGAATACCCCGGAAGGACGAGCTCAGATTGTTTCACGTGAGCGCGAAGTGTTACAGCACATCAATCACCAGAATCGTGACCTGTATAACCACTGTCTCAGGTCTTTGACGAGTTTTCAGAAAGACGAGGTGACGGCCGAGTATAGCGAAGTCTACGAAGTTCCGCCGGGTCATGTCCGGTTTAATGAGTTTATCGGAAAATATGGTAAGAACTTTTCTGATATGGACCGCTTGAATGTGGTGAAACTGCTCATTGCAAAGTTTAGTGATCTCCATGAGATGAAAATTGCGCACAGGGATGTCGCCGATCACAGTCTGTGGATTTCACCTTCAAAAGAAGTTGCTCTTTCGAACTTTATTTCGGCTTACCACCAGCCAGCCGGAACGGTTGGCGATTACCGTAAGCTTTTATCCGTAGGTGCAGTCCACGTAAAAGACATGCTTGATAAGGGCGAGCTTACGCCTTTTCAGCAAGATGTTCATACTCTGGGCCTTGTCGCCTGGCACTTATTTAGCGGTATGCGCATGTCGCCAAAGAGTCTGGAGAAAGTACAGGACAACATGCTAAACAGCCAGCACTGGTATTCATCTGTATTACGGGATGCCGTTGCCGCAAAATTCACTTCTGCAACAGAATTCTTTGATGCCCTGAAACAAGCCGAACCTGCTGGCAAGGATATTCCAACATTTGATGATACTGAGCTTGACCCTTACCGACATGCTATCAATCACGCTCGTCAATACCCGGAAGACGATGGCTTTCAGTTTCAGGTCGAAACAGTCGACAAAGAAGTCTATATCTCGAAAGGAAGGCTCGTGAAGGCTTGGCTGAATGTTGGGGGACAGGGATACGATCCGTCAATTAATTTCCAGGTTCTGAAGTTTTTAAAGCAGGTTGAGCGGCTTTCTTCAGTTAAAACAACGTATCTACCTCAAATTCGTGAATTCGGTATCGCATCAAAATCATCAAGCCTATATATGGTCACGGATCAGGTACAGGGAGAAACCTGGGATAAAATAGCGGTCCCCGATGATGAAAAAATCGACCTCATTGGTAAGTTTGTCGCCGCCGTTGAGCACTTACATGGTCTGGGTGTTTCTCACGGGGACATCCACCCTGGCAATGTGATATTTGAGACACAGAGCCGTTTGCTTTTTCTCATCGATATCCCCGATTTTTCACCGTCCGGTGACGAACCTAAAAATCACAGTTACAGCCCTGAATACATTGATAATTGTACTTCTTTTGAACGTGACAACTATGCAGTGATGAAGATGTCCTGCGAGTTGCTAGGCATGTCATGGGGGCTGGAATCAGACATTTATCCGACAATCGCGAATGCTATCCGAGCAGAGCTGGAAGATCCGGTTTTTGGGTTTAAGGATTTAGGCCGCTTTAAAAAAGCGATAGATAGTAATGACCTGGTGCCAGAACAAGACCTGATAGAGATTACTGCAGGAAATGCCGATGAAATAATCTCTATTCTGCCTGATAACGGGCATCTGTATGTCAAAGTTAAGTCAAATCCTAAAGCGCCAGCTGAAGTAAATGTGACTTTCTCTGGGATTGGTGGCAGTTTTACTGCGGTGTTCAACAAAGATCAGAAGACGCTGGTTCATGGCTTCAGGCCACGGGCTCGCGTCACAATTCGTAAGCAAGATATTGATGAAAGCCAGTTCGAAATTGATACTGGCATCAAGATTATTCCCGGCAGTCCGCAGGATCTGTCGGCGTTGACAGTATTGCTTAATGAAGAAGAATCTTTTGCGCGGGCAATCGAGTTGATTGCCGCAACTGAAGATGTTCAGGTACAAGAGCCACTTACGCTTCAGCTAAAAGATACCTTTGCAAGGCTTGATAAGCAGACGCTTGAACCTTCTTTAAGAGAAGTGCTGGAAATCCCAACAGTGAAACTGTGGCGCGCCATTCTGGATACTGAAACAGAATCTTATCCAAACATTGAAATCAGCGGTGAAGTGGTCCCGGTTGCAGATGCTCATGGAGAGCTTCTTCTCCCTTACTCTGCTGATGTTGATCCACTCGGTGCTTTCAGAAGTAGTGATGAAGTCGAAGCCTTACAGGTCGATCAGGAAGGTGTTGAGCGATTTATTGGTGAAGTGTCACTTAAGAAGTCAGAGCTCAAAGAGATTCGTCTTGTCAAAGTTAGTTCAGCAGCCTTCAAGCTGAAGGATTCTGATATTGTCTTCTTCCGTACAAGGCCGACTCGTGCATCTTATCAGAAACGTAAACGCGCACTGGAACGTCTCCTAGATCGAGAAAGTGTGCTGCCTGACTTAATTGACTTGTTCGATCCATCCTGCAAACAGGCGGCTCAAAATTATGGTATCACTCTCAGCGATACCGATTTTGCCAGATACGACCGTGAAGATCAGCACGGAAACAAGATCAGTCTGAATGAACAGCAAAGAAAGGCGTTTAACAAACTGGTCAATAATGGCCCTCTCTCCCTGCTTCAGGGGCCACCGGGGACCGGTAAAACCGAGTTCATCGCGGCCTTTGTTCACTACCTGATCGAGAAACAGAATACCAAACGCATTTTACTGGTCAGCCAGTCACACGAGGCTGTGAATACAGCGGCCGAGCGTATCAGAAAGCATTGTTCCCGGCTTGGTACAGAGTTGGACGTTGTCAGGTTCAGCAACCGAGAGGGAGCCGTTTCCCCTGGCTTAAAAGATGTGTACTCACACGCAATCACAACAGAGAAGCGCGAACTCTTCAATGCTGAAATTAAGTACCGTGTTGAAGCATTGAGTGAAGCTATTGGTCTGGAGCCGGGATTTATTTCGGGTGTTGTTCTTGCAGAGCTCAATTTGTTCAGACAAATCGATCACCTTGAGAAATTGCTCTATCAGGTTAACAATTTAACGGATTCAAATGAGAGCAATGAACTGAAAGATATTGCAGTCGAACTCGATTTTTCCATCCGCTCTAAGCTGAGTCAGGAGTATGGGATTAACTTGGACAATGGCGTGAAGGTCTCAGCAGCAAAAGACATTCTGATTTCCAAGCTATGTACAGAGTATGGTGTCAGACCTGATGAGGCAAGACGAGTAAAAGCATTAGCTAAAATATCCCGTGATATGCAGGATGCTATGTCGGGAGAGCGAGTGAACCTGGACGAGTTTTATTCGCGCTCCAGGCAGTTAGTGGCTGGCACATGCGTTGGTATTGGACAAGGGCACATTGGCATTCAGGAGAATATCTATGACTGGGTGATTATTGATGAGGCGGCGCGCTCGATTTCAAGTGAGCTGGCCATTGCAATGCAGTCAGCCCGGCGTGTCCTGTTGGTGGGTGACCACATGCAGCTTCCTCCATTGTACTCAGATGCCCACAAGGCGGCATTAACGAGGAAGCTGGGTATCAATAACTCCCGCACTGAAATTGACGAGGTATTACGAAGTGACTTTGCCCGAGCCTTCAACTCTGCTTATGGTGCGCAGACGAGTGCAGCTTTGATGACCCAGTATCGTATGGCTCCACCGATTGGTAATCTCGTATCGAAGACGTTTTATGACGGGAAGCTTCTGAATGGAGTACGGGCAATTCCGGATGTCTATCAGCAAGCTCCGGAAGCGTTACGTAGCGTTGTAACCTGGCTTGATACTGCTAATCAGGGCCACCGAGCACATCATCTTGAAGATCGCGGAACAAGCATTTACAACCGATGTGAAGCTGACGAGATTATTTCTGTTCTTAAACAGGTGTCAGAGAATGAAGAATTTGTCGCTAAGCTTTCAAAACTTGTTAGCAAAGATGAAGCCGCTATCGGCGTGATATGTATGTATGCCGAACAAAAGCGGTTACTCCGTCAGAAATTCAATCAGGAAATCTGGAGCGAGGGATTTAAGGACATTGTTAAAATTGACACTGTTGACAGTTATCAGGGAAAGGAAAATCGGATCATTATCCTGTCACTGACGCGTTCGGATAAGCAGCATAGCCCAGGTTTCTTACGCGTTCCAAACCGTATAAATGTCGCGATGTCACGCGCAATGGATCGACTGTTGATTGTGGGTAATGCCGATATCTGGAAGGGAAACAATAAAGAATTGCCATTAGGCTACGTTGTAAGTTATATGGCTGAGCGAGGTCAGGAAGCTGGATACAGGTTCCTCTCTGCTCAGCAGGGAGGCAAAAAGAAATGATATCTGATAACAAAGTTACCTATCATGAGGTTGACTTCCTGCTGCCAGCACAGAGGTTTAACATTCAGTTTTCCTATGTTTCCCAGAAGGGGCTGCCATTTATCCGGGAGTTTGTGCTGAGACTTGTTCATGTAGCTTCGATGAGCAAAGCACAAATAGCAACCTATTTCGGCCTGACCCACCGTGAGACAGAGGAGGCGATTTCCGATCTTGTACAGCGTGGCGAATTGACGCTCTCCTCAGACGGCAGACTGGCCTTAACAGACAAATCAAATGGCTATTTTTCAGAGGTTGGCGAGATACCGCATCTTTCAACTATTCAGGACAGTGGCTGTACCTTATCCTTTGATTTAGCCACATTTAGTTGCTTCAGCAACCAGGCTTTTCAGGACCACTGGAGGGGAGGGGTAACATTAAAGGTTGATGACAACAACATTTCTCAAAGTGAGAAACTGGTTGAGAAGCACTTTCAATACCAGTTTAATCAAATCCTGGATAAAGGTTACCTGTCTCACCTGCAGGTTCAGGTCGGAAAAGAACAACCTTCTATCTATACCGTTAATTCTGTTAATAAGCTGCGGCAAATACCACTCCGTTTAACAACGGAATTTAAAATGGATAGCGATGGTAAGGCTGTCGAGCGTGAAGACTATGAACAGTTAAATAGTTCGGAATGTGTTCATGAGTTAATGGCTGTTGAGATAGCCAGGTTATCACGGCATAACAATACCATGAGTATTTTTAAGGCCATGCAATCCATTAACGATGACCTTACGCTTAAGCTGTTTGACTCTAAAACGAATCGACTTAATCCGTTGTTTATCAAAGATATGCAAGCACTGGAAGAATACTCGTCCTCAGGCAGAACGACTTTTTTAGGTCCGGTTTATTCTAAAAACAACTGGGAAAAGCTGCAGAAAGCTCTGGCACCAGCGCTCAATCAGCGTATCAGAGATAAAACTGATTATGGAGGTAGCCCGTTCATCTGGGTGGCACCATCAGATCCCTACTGGTCAAAAAGCATTCGATTTATCTCAAGCCTGAGCAATTTTCTTAGCAAGTCGGCTACGAAGGATAAGCAGCTGTATAAACCGGTGCTGTACGTACCTGTCCGGGATGCAGCTGATGCTCGGGTTGCCAGACAGTGGAAGTATGAACTTGGGCAATTCCATGAGTACGCTAAAGGACTAGTTGAGGGGCTGTTAGATGGTAATGTTGAGATCCTTCATCTTGAGGATGAGTTATCTGCCGTTATCTATCATATTTCTCAACCCGAAATATTGCCTGTAACGATGCCACTGGGCTTTATCACAACGAACAAAGAAACGGTTAAGATTATTGGTACTCTGGTTACTGAATATATCAAAGGCACCACTGGTTTTGATAAGTTTCATGACTGTGGCGCAATTTCGGCAATGATTAAGAAAGGTTGAGCTGTTGGAACAGGAGGTATGGGGCATGTTTGCGTATTTTTATGGAAAGAAATAACCCAATGACGGCGTTACTCTCCAACTGGGTTGACGCGTGCTGCCTGTTAATGGCTCCGCTGAATGATGCCCTATACCGTTATGTGATGAACACCCGCCTGGGAACCATCCACGGCACGTCGGTCGGCGAACTGCTGGCGTGGATCAAAGAAGATGAAAACCCTCGCAAAGGCGAGATGGTGCTGATTATTGAAGGCCATAAAGCCCAGGATGACGAACTGCCCGCCGATGCGCTGCGTACGCTGGCGCTGTTGTAGGCTGAGCTGCCGTTGAAGCAAGCGGCGGCGTTGGCGGCAGAAATCCACGGAGTGAAGAAGAATGCGTTGTATAAGTATGCGCTGGAACAGCAGGGGGAATAAGCCCCTGCTGCCGGTTTTGCCGGGTGGCGCTTGCGCCTTACCCGGTCTGCTCATTGGGACAAGCGTTTAGTTAACGGGCACCGCCTCAAACACCAGCGTTTCCAGCGGCTGCAACGTAATCACCGTCGCGTTTTTATACTCAACGGGCACGGTTTTATTGCTGCCGTATACCGCTTTCAGACTAAACTGCGCCACGTCTCCTGTCGGTATTTCGAAATCCTTAGCCAAATCCAGATAGTAGGCCTGTGGCTTATCCGATGGGTTGCGCAAACCGAGAATGGCTTTGTCTTTGCTCCAGGATGCCCAGCCGTACACGGCAAGCGCCGTTGGGTCGCCGCCAAT
>SFGN01000090.1 GCA_004556565.1 Lachnospiraceae bacterium
AACTGTATTTGGCATAATAGACTTCCTCCCGCAAGTCTATTATAACAGATATCAGCCAATAACGAAACACTTTGTTAATTAAAGTGAATTATACTAGTTCCACCGCACAGCGGTCAAACTTAATTTTCCGTGTATTAGGAATGTTGTAACCAAGCGCGTATAACATAAAACGCAGAAGGGTAGTTTTTCCACAACTATTTTTTTCACTGTGAATCAAATTAACACCTTCCGAGAATATAATCGCACGTTCAAAAAAGCCTTCTTTGAGACGAATTGATTTGAAAATCACAGCTTTACCCCCTTCTTAATGTTTTGAATAACAATTCTATTGCGAACTATCCTATATAAAATAATCTGTATTAAACCTTTTTGTATTTCTTCATCCATACCATCTAGTTCAAACTCCAAAAGATAATCTCTCCATTTATTCATCACAAAATCCAAACACTTTTCCGATGGTTTCTTTGTTGTTTGATATGTATTATAATCACAAAGTACTTTTATGAAAAACTCACAGCGTTCACAACAAGATTCTATAGTCTCCCTATATTGACGGACAATTTCATCATACGCACTGGAATCAAATATATCAGCGAAAGAATTGTCACAATAACCAACATCAGTAGCAACGACCATAATCGGCCATATTAGATCTTTTTTCTTCAATTGAATAGCAGCATCCTTTTTGGTTCCATTTTCAAATACTTCCTCATGCCAAATACTTAACAGTTTCTTCCCCAAACCGGGAATATTCAAATTCAAATCACCAATAAAATCATCTACTACTCGTTTAACCACTTTATATCTTTCTATATCATTATCTGTTTCAAAAGGTAATATTTGAATCATAAATTTATCAGTATCTAATGGCTGATTTATATTATCCAAATAACGTCTAATCAACTCCTGTGAAGACTCAGGTAAAGACAGAAACTCACGGTGAGCATCTCCCCAAAATATACTTCTAGAGGCTTCTTCATTCAAAGGATTGGGCGTATTAGTAATTAATATCAATCGCTGTGCATCAACTTTCTGATTTCCCTCTGATAAAGAAATAAGAGATTTCTCCAAATTTTTTCGGACATTTCGGAAATCTGAACTACTTCGCTCCATTGCTTTAGCTTGTGCCAAAATGTATTGATTATTTTCTAACTCTATTTCGATATCTTCATAGTTGCCCTCTAAGCGTAAAGATTTCAAATCCTCAATATTTTCAATCATAAGTACAATTGCTGCATTTACCTGAAAATCAAATCCAAACACAACAGCATTTGCCCGCCTACTTTTTGCCACAGCTTTTTCCTCCTCCGTGCCTTATCTCACCGTAAAAAAGATATATCATTCAAAATAAACCTACTTTTTCTCCATCCGGCAACATAAAACTCTGCTCAAACGTAATTCCCAACGCATCCGCAATCTCCATCATTTCTTCTGCTTTAACAGTCCCTCGTTGCAACTTCTTATTAAAATTCTGCGGCGACTGCCCTATCCTACGAGCAAGCTCTGAGATGCTGATATTCATTTTTTCACAAAGTTCCCGAATCATATCAGATGTTGTCATTTTCACTCCTCCAGACATTTCCATTATAAACCACATGGTTGCTAAATACAATCCACTATCCCTCGATATACGCACTAATTTTTCCACGAAAAAAAGGCATCCCACAAGCTCATCTGAACCTGCAGGATGCCTCCATGCCATACCTATCTATCCACTTCTATCTCCACACCAGACTTAAATTTCACTGCTATCTTCTCATCAAAAACGGTTACTTTTTCCACCAGCCGCCTGACCAGCTGTTCATCATACTCTACCGGTATATCCTTCTGTTCCTCCAGAAATGCTTTCATCTCTTTGATATGCTTTTTCTGCCCGTCACGCTCTGCATCCTGTGCCAGCACCTTCTGCCTCTGCTCCCGGAGGCTGTGGATTTCATCAGCTACAGCGTTGTAATCTTTCTTTCCATTTGCCAATTTCAGTAGTTTCTGCTGCTGTTCCACCAGCCTGCGGTCAATCTCTGCAATCTTCCCGCTGCTGTTATTCTCAAGCACCTGAAGGATATTCGCCTGCAGGATGGGCAGGAAAGTATCTCTGCCGCCTAACAGGTCATTGATTGCCCTTGCCACCGCTTCCTGCAATTCTGACTCCTGGATCGTCGACGCGTCACATCCTTCTGGTCCGTGTTCCACGCGGGTGCAGCACCGCCACACTGTGGAGCGCTTTCCTCTGTTGTTCCACGCAATCCTGCGGTAAATTTCACCGCATTTCGGGCAGTAAACAATGCTCGATAACGCATATTTACTGCTGTAAACCCTTTTCTTCCTGTTTCCCCCACTGTGCAGATTTGCCCGCCGTACCATTTCTTCCTGCACCTGCATATAAAGGTCACGTGGGATGATCGGCTCATGGCTATTCTCCACATAATACTGCGGTACGATCCCGTTGTTCTTTACCCGCTTTTTTGTGAGAAAATCCACCGTATATGTTTTCGCAAGCAGCGCATCCCCGATATATTTTTCATTCTGGAGGATTTTCTTTATGGTCTCCGGCCTCCATTTTTTCTTGCCTGCCCCGGTAAGGATGCCGTCCGCCTCAAGCCCCCTACCGATCTGCAGAAGGCTTGCGCCCTCCAGGTATTCCCGGTAGATCCGCTTGACAACCTCTGCTCCTTCCGGCTCAACAACCAGATGCCCCTCGCCATCTTTCGTATATCCGAGGAAGCGGTTGTGGTTGACCTGTACAAGCCCCTGCTGGTAACGGTACTGCAGGCCGATCTTCACATTCTGGCTTAATGACTCGCTTTCCTGCTGAGCCAGTGACGCCATGATGGTCAGCAGAACCTCCCCTTTCGCATCCATTGTGTTAATGTTTTCCTTTTCAAAAAATACGGGGATGCCCCTGTCCTTCAGCTGCCGGATATATTTCAGGCAGTCCAGCGTATTCCTTGCGAAACGGCTGATGGACTTAGTAATGACCATCTGGATTTTCCCTTCCATACATTCCTCGATCATGCGGTTGAATTCTTCCCGTTTCCGGGTATCCGTACCGGAGATTCCGTCATCTGCGAATATCCCGGCAAATTCCCAATCGGGATTCTTTTTGATGAATGCTGTGTAATGCTCAATCTGCGCTTCATAACTTGTGGCCTGCTCATCACTGTCCGTAGAAACACGACAATAAGCCGCCACACGGATCTTTTGTCTTTCTTCGTTATTCCTTCCCATCCCCATGCGCGGTCTGGCAGGGATAACGATAACTGTCGGATTTCCAACCATCTGCCCCATATCTAACCCTCACTTTCTATCAGGCTGTAGGCATATTCTGCCTGCATAAATGGATCTTCATATTGTTTCTCCATCGGCTTTGTGGAAAAATTCACCGGATAGGTGACTTTTTCTTCTTCCTTTTGTTCCCATACCCTGCCCAGCTTTTCTGCCCGTTTTTTAAGTTCCTGCTCCGCCTTGTCAAACGTCTCCCGGTCAATGATCGCCGGGTAATACGCATCCCCGAGGTAATGTCTGTTCTGCAATAACCGTTTGGCAGAACCATGCCAGGTCTCAATCCCCGCCTGCTTTGCGGCCGGCATCAAGGCAAGCCCCGACAGGTACCCCCGATACAGTGCCTTAACCCTTTCTGCCTGCTCCTCATCAATGACCGCATGTCCTTCCTCAATCCGGTATCCATATGGTGTATGTCCCATCCCATCACATCCTTTCCCTGAGCATGAGCCCGCATTTCATCCGGAAGCCGACCTCGGTTCTGGAATATACGGTGATCTGCTCCACAAACTTTCCAAAGAGCTCCCCATCAAAGGCTATGAGCATCTCACCTTTCTCCGCAAATTTCAAAAGTGCCTCCACTTCCCCGGTCTTTACCATTTCCCCGTTTACAGAATGGGAAAGCCCATTCTTTTGCATTTCCAGTTCTGCCGCTTCCTGTAATAATTCATTGTTTTCCTTATTAAAAAGAGCAGGTTCCAGATACCCTTTCGCCATCAGGCCGGTGAGTATCTGCCTCTGCTCCGCATTTTTCTCCATCTTCAATTCCAATTCCTGTATTATGCCGAAACTGTCCGACCGGTCCATCTCCCTCAGACTTTCCAGCAGGGGCCTCAGCACAAACCTCCGCCCATAAACCAGTTTGTTCATCATCGTCACGAAGGCTTTCTCCACATCCGCATTGCGGATGAATTTCATGGAACACGCTGTAACATCATCGATATGTTTCCCACAGCACCATGCCACATACTTTCCACCGTTTTTGCTGTGTATCCTCCGCTTAAATTTGCCGCCACATTCCGAGCAGATAATTTTCCCTGAGAATGGGTACCGGTTCAGATATTTTCCGCCGCCTTTTGTGATTCCCTTTTCCAGCCGCCTCTGATTGAGAACCGCCCCGGCAGCCTCAAAATCTTCTCGACTGATGATTGGTTCATGATGGCATTCCATTAAGTACTGGTCTTTCTCCCCATAGTTTGTATGTCTGTTAAAATGCTCGTCCGTATAGGTTTTCTGGAAGATCACATCCCCACATACTTCTCGTTATAGATCATACCCCGGACCGTTGATGCCGTCCATTTCCCGCCTTTTTTTGTAGGCACTTTTCTAGCATTCAGTTCGTCCGCTATCTGGTGTGTGCCAACCCCCGCAAGCACTTGCGCAAAAATATATTTTACAGTCTCTGCCTGCTCCTGGTTGATCTCCATTCCCCCGTCCACATAATCATATCCGTATGGCGGATAGGAAATCTTGAACGTGCCGTTCTGGAACCTTCTTTTGACTCCCCATTTGCTGTTTTCAGAAATTGAAACAGACTCGCTCTCCGCAAGGCTGCTCAGGATGGAAAGCATCAGTTCGCTCTCCATGGACTGGGTATTGATATTTTCCTTTTCGAAATAGATGAAGACGCCAAGGTCCGTCAGTTTCCGCACCAGTTCCAGGCAATCCGTTGTATTCCTTGCGAACCGGCTGATAGACTTTACAACAATGAAATCAACCTTGTGTGCTTCGCAGTCTGAAATCAGCCTTAACAGCTGTGTCCTTTTTTCTTTCTTGGTTCCGGTTATCCCTTCGTCATAATAGACTCCCGCAAACTCCCATTCCGGATTTGCTTTTATGAAGGACTCATAATGGGATTTTTGTGCCTCCAGGCTTACCATCTGTTCGTCACTTCCTGTTGATACCCTGCAGTAAGCCGCCACCCGGAGCTTTTTAGTGATAAGAGGTTCTGCCATATCGATCTTTGTAATCCTTTTCATCCACTCACCTTCCTTTCCGGTATGTGACATGTTACCGCCAAATCCCCTCAATAGCAAGCATTTCAGGGCATAATCCTTGCCAATGCCGGAGAGAAAGATTCCCGGTTTAATGCCATGATTTTGTCAAATTCTTCTATAGTAATCAGCCCAAGATCGAGCAGTTTCCTGGTCAGTTTTTCCGCTCGTATATAGTCATATTCCCGCTGCAGTTCTTCCTGCGTAAACTGCTTTTTTCCTGGTGCCACCGCCGCCGGCGCATTAAGAACCTGCACTTTTCTTTCTTCCATTCCAAACACACTCCCTTCTGTTATGTAAAGACGGGAATATTGACCTTCTTTCATAAATCTACAATAAATACAGTTTCTGCCGGCCACATCAAATGCAGCCGGCAGAAACATAAAACCCTGGCACTCTTTACTTATACTCTCTGTGCATAGTCCAGCGAAATCCAGCCATCGCGGTTCTTCTGGTATGCTTTCAAAAGTCCCCACTTGGATGCGCCGGGACCGTCCGCTTCCTCTACTATCGTAAAGATACCTTTTCCCGTGTACTTTCCGGTCTTGGCCTTATCGGTTCCAGGACCTTTGCGGATACGCAGGTCAGAGACTGACACCTTCACCAGATACGGCTGAAAGGCAGTCTGTTTTCCAGTATAGAGATTCTTGCCCGATTCATCGAATACGGAATACCCCGCATTCTCATCTGCACACTTCTTCGCATTGGCAAGGCTGTGGAATGCGCCCTTCTGGGATGCTGCGTCCGCCCAGGTCTTACGCACATGGTACCAGACTTCCACAGTTCCGGCATTTGCCACATCATACTGTGTCAGCTTCCACTTCTCGATGATGGAGCAGAGGTTCTCCACATAGGTCGGGGAAGTTGCATATCCGCCATCCTTGATGATCTGCACCGCCTTTTTGTAGTCCGTGCAGCCTTTCAGACCATCATAACGCAGTTTCGCGCCATTCTTCGCTCCCAAAAGGTAAGCGGAATGGTCTGCAATGGATTTCTCCACGGACGGATATTTACGGAAGTCAGCCGACACGGTCACATATGCACCGTTCTCATATTCCTGCGTTTTCTTGGTGTAGATGGAAGTACCGTCCCAGGCGGAACCACCCCAGGTATTCCCGGAGAGCGACTTTTTCATGCCAAAGCAGTTGTTGGCGTTCTGTGCCAGTTCCGATTTGCCATATCCGCTCTCCAGAATAAACTGTGCCAAGGATACCGATGCCAGAATACCACTTGTCTTCTGGTCTGCGGTAAACAGTGGCCCCACCTTGGCAATCACATCTGCCTCAGAGAGATTTTTAAGGGCAGATGCCTGCAGGCCGGAAGTGCCAGAATTATCTGTGCTGCCAGAACCGTTCATCTTCGCCTTTACTGCTTTGCGGAATCCATCCATGGTGTAACCCATGCCGAGCCCATTCCACAGATGCTCCGGGTCTCAGTGGTTAGAAGCAATGCCCCGGCTGTGCCCCTCCCTGTGGCTGATAATCACGCCATCAGCGATTGGATTCAAATTGTACTGTTTGCAAAGCATGGCAAACAGCTCTACCGCCGCTTCATACGTTCTCTTTGCCACAGCCTTTGCCGCTGCCTTATCCGAACAGGTAAAAGAAGAACCGCCTGTGTACTTGATGCACGCCGGTTCGCACATCTCGACTCCGATATGGGTATTGTTGCCGCTCCCTTTACTGCCGGAACCGCAGTGCCAGCCCCTATGGTTCCATGGCAAGGTCTGATATACCGTGCCATCGTTGCCGTCAATAAAGCCATGCACACAGGCATAGCTATAAGACAGGCTGTTCCATGAATTGATAAACACCGATGCCCTGGGCTGCGGACAGCCTACGGAATGGAGCATCAGCCCCTTGACCGTGATCTTTCTCCCTGCCGTATAACAGGGATTCTTTGTCAAAATACTCTGTACTAACCTCATAATTACTATTCCTCCTTCTTATTTTCCAAAGAAAAAAGCACCGGAAGCCCGATGCTACTCTTCTTTTCCATCCCTCAGCTGTTCCAGCACGTCTTTGAGTTTCTGCGGTACCGGCAGGCCTATAAGCGATGCATTCTCCAGGATACTGATTCCTTCATTGGACAAATAGAAGAAGATCACCGCCGTGCGGATAACGCTGCCATTTTGGATCACATGGGTGTCCACGATATGTCCTACGGCTACCAGTGCAAAAATGACAACCTTCTTAAAAATTCCATGGAATCCGACCTCGCTGGACAGCCTCTTATTCAGGATCGCCGCCATGATTCCTGTCAGGTAATCCACCACCACAAACACAATCAGGGCATACAGGAATCCGTCAAAACCTCCCATGACAGCACCCACCGCCCCTCCGAGTGCCGCAAATGCATACTGCACCGCTTCAATAAAATTCTTCATGCTCTTTTCCTCACTTTCTTTGAAATATTTTGATATAAAAAAAAGACAGCACTCCCAAAAGAGCGACTGCCTGTTTTCCGATATTGATTCTATTTTCTAATTGTTAAGCCGTCCGTTTCCACATATAGCAGACGATATATGGCTGCAGGTTTGAATGCGCCCCACCTCCCAGCAAAAACTCGTGTACCCGGGGCTCAAAGCCCCAGAAACACTACATTTCTCGTTCGTGTACATATACACGAACGGTTACTTCTCATATAACTTAGCCATC
>SFGN01000091.1 GCA_004556565.1 Lachnospiraceae bacterium
TATTACCCGAAAGAAGAAAACCAAGTAAGGCTGACAGGTTTCTTCACCCACGAAAAATAGGCGTCCAAACATACTCTTATTTTTCGTGAGTTATACTAGCTCTATTGTATGTGCCGACAACAACAGCATCCACAGCATATGTGCTACCATCTGAAGCCCTGCCTTCTATTTTTAGTGTATCCCCCACTTTAGCAATATCCTTTGCAACCAGTATTCCATTTTGCGCGACCATGTCATTGTAATTCACCGTTCCAGAAGACAAAACAAACTGTTTTTCTTCTATCTGTTCCTTATTTAGTGTCGGAAAGAAACTTGAAATGCTTGTGATAGAGCCGCTTCCGCCTGGAAATGTGATTGTCATATAAACGCAATCGGAGGAAGTAATTTTTTCTACTCCATCTATCTTTATCAACTCCTGCATCAACGCTTGTTCCGCCAGTGGATTTCCTTCTAGCTGCAATTTTGAACTTCCATATGGTTCTGCTTCTTTATCAAAAGAACTTCCTATAATATTTTTTACTTGTATCTGAACTTCACCGAAAGGATAGTATTTGAACCTCGCCTGTTTCTCCGGATCAATGGAACCCGCAACAGTAGCAGTAACCAGTAAAAGCGCCTCGCTCAATCCAATCATTAGAATCGTAAGAACTGCTTTTTGCTTATTTCTCTGAATGTTTATCTTTGCCAAATTAAATGGTGTAAGTTTTCTGTGTAGTTTACGGCTCCGTTTCTTTTTCCCCACATACATAATATATTTACTTCCCTCTACTGGAGAGGTATTCATTGCAATCCGGACAGGTTTAAATATAGCAATACTTACTATTACAAAAGCCATTACACTAATCACGGCGGCATAAATGATTGCTGTTTTCAACTGGAATCCATCCGGACATCCGATAAATCCGATTAACACACCACACAGAAGCCCCAAAGGAATACCACTTATTGCATATTTACGTCCTTCTTTTCCCGCCATTCTTTTTATCTGGCGCTTTGTCATTCCAATTGTCCGAAGTTGTCCAATCATTTGAACATTTTTTGTAATCTTTGTGTAAAAAACGCCATAAACAATTGTTGCAGCTAATACAGCAGTTAATGCAGCCAGCAACGGCACTGGAATAGGCAGACCTGATTTTATCGCACCAGACATAACAGCAAAATAATCCGTCAGGTTTACTTGCCCTTCTTCAATACCAGTGTTCTTTATCGCCCTACTAGAAAAATCAAGAATGGACGCTGAATCAATTGCATCCGTGTTAAGCCTTGCATATCCTGTAACCTGAAAAGTATCTCCTGCCAGGTTATATGCCAGTTCTTTGCTCACATAGATAAAATAACCATTGCTCCCTTTATCCTCATTCAATATAGCTGAAAGCGTATAATATGCTTCATGTCCTGTTCCGGTTAAATCCAGCAAAATCGTGTCACCAGGTCTATATGCTCCGCCAAGAAAATCCAAATAATTCTGGGGCAGCATAATTTCATTTTTACTGTGAGGTATATTTCCTTGAAATGTTATTTTTTCCTGTTGAAGAAAATATTCTTTATTTCCATAAGCAACAGTGATCGTCTTGCCTTCCTCATAAAACAATCCAAGCACAGAGTATTCTCCAACCCATGAAACATTTTCTTTTTGACGTAGCGAAGCTAATTGTTCATCCGTAATTCCTAAAATAGCAATCTGAGCTTTATCCCGTTGCGTATTTTTGTATTCCTCCTGCGTTCCAGTAGAAACTAAAAAGATAGAAAAAACCATGCAAACAACGAGTGCGATTGTAAGGAGAAGAAATGCTCTGCTCCTTTTATCTGACTTAATACTTCTATCCGCTAGCCTTCTGATTACCGCCTGATTGTTATTACCAAATAAAAGGTCATTCACGGTTCACACCCCCTGCCACTCTAAAATCCTGCCATCCTCAATACGGATAATGCGATCCGCAAGCTGGGCAATTTCATCATTATGCGTAATCATCACAAGTGTCTGATTAAATTTATTACTGGTGGCTTTCAAAAGCCCCAAAACATCCCCACTTGTCCGGCTGTCAAGATTTCCCGTAGGTTCGTCAGCGAGAACAATGGCTGGTTTTGACACGAGAGCACGGGCAATAGCGACACGCTGCTGCTGGCCACCAGACAAACTATTAGGCATATTATCCAGCTTATCACTTAATGCCAACATTCGCACAACCTCATTCATAAAAACTTTGTCTACCGTATCGCCATCCAGTTCAACCGGAAGAACAATATTTTCATATACATTCAATATGGGGACAAGATTATAATTCTGAAACACGAAACCAATATTCCTTCTGCGGAAGATGGTAAGCTGCTCATCTTTCATATGAGACAATTCTTTCCCTTTAACCTTAACGCTGCCTGAAGTCGGTACATCTAAGCCGCCCATCATATTGAGCAATGTAGACTTGCCGCTTCCGGAGGTTCCCACAATCGCAACGAATTCTCCTTGTCTGATTGAGAGCGTTACACCATCCAATGCCTTTGTGATATTCGGCTCGGCGCCATAATATTTTTTAAGATTAGCCGTTTCTAAAATATTCATATGAATGCCATCCTTTCGTTTTAATAGTCCCATTGTAACAACCAATCCTCACAGAAATGTCACCTGCCATCTGATTTTACCCCTTGAAATGTCACAATCCCGTGACATTTCATTTATGCGGGAGATAAATAGAAAATGTAGATCCCTTGCCAACCTCTGACACCACTTTGATATAGCCGCCCTGCATGGTAATGATCTCGCGTGCCAGATATAATCCAATACCAATTCCCTCTATATCGTGTACTTCATCCTCACGGTAAAACCTTTTGAAAATCGTACCATGCAGCTTTTCTGGAATACCTTTGCCCGTGTCAGCAATATCAATCTTTAAGTAAAACTCCCAGCTTGCCACTATTATATAGATATTACCGTCATCTGGTGTGTACTTGACCGCATTATCCAGAATATTGAACAGTGCTTCACTTGTCCATTTTCTATCATGGGAAACTTTCAGATCTTCCGGACACTCAACGCTAATATGGATATTTTTCTTTTCTGCATTCAGCAAAATCCCGCCTAATGCCGCCGCCAGTGTATCATAAATCGGCTGTACTTTCTTTTCTAGTGAAATAACGCCCGTTTCCAGGCGGGATGTCTTAATCATGGCCTGCATAAGGAAATCCAGCTTATTAAGTTGAACTTCGCTATCTCTTAAAAATCTTTTATATCTTTCTTCTGGCATGGACTGTTCAAGTAATATGGCATTTACCATTTTTAAATTTGTGATTGGAGTTTTTACTTGGTGGGAAATGTCTGAAATCAACTCCTGCAGATCAGCTCTCTCCTTTGCGACACTGTTTCTGTTTTCCATCATGACTTCATAAAGCCGCACCAGACGATGGTTGATTTTATAAAACAGACTTTCTTCCTCTGCAGCCTGCAACGGCTCCATTTCACCAGTCATCATATTATCCAGCAATTCACAAAATGTATCAGAAAACAGAACAAGTTTCCGGCGTATAATTGAAATAAACACGAAAACACTAAGCAGAACTAACGCAATATAAAGCAGACCGCATAGTATTGCCATTCTGCTATCGGTTAGCAAATAAAGGATACAAAACTGTACTGCCGAGAGCGACATAAGAAAAGCCACTATCGCAACACAGGCTCTATTGACTGAGAGTTTTTGCGTATTCATTTTTTCAGCCCTCCAATCCACATATAGCCCATGCCATAGACTGTTTTTATATATTGATATCCGTTGACCTCATTTTTTCCTCTGATACGGCTGATTGCAGAAGTAAGGGCGTGTTCATCCACATAGTTTTCCTCAGCATCCCACAATTTTTCTAAAAGCTGTCCACGGGTAAGCACTTGCTTTGAATTACTTGTCAGTACTTTTAACAGACGATATTCCAATGGTGTAAATGTAACCACCTGACCTGCAAGTGCTGCTGTCAGTTCCGAAAAATTGATAAGCAGATTTCCATCGTCATAAAAGTCGCCACCAGACTGTTTTGTAATGCGGGACAGTAACGCAGATACTTTCTTTTGAAATACACTGATTGGAAATGGTTTTGTGACATAATCATCCGCACCCAATTCAAAACCTTTGAGCATATCGCTTTCCATATCATTTGCGGTTAGGAAAATGACTGCCGTATCGGGACGGCGCTCTTTAATTTCCCTGCAAAAATCAAATCCATTTCCATCTGGCAAATTGACATCTAATACAATCAATTCATAATTCTGTTTTTCAGTCTGTCCAATTGCATCCGCTTTTGTCAGGGCTGCATCCACCTGATAGCCGACCGTAGTCAAATTGTAACAGAGCGTACTATTTAAAAGCCGATCATCTTCGACCACTAATATTCGCATAAAACCACATCCTTTTTCTTTTATAGTATCAACCAAATGTCACCAAAACCTCACAGTAATAATAAATTTTTCTGAATTTATCTTACCTCTGAAAGCGTTTTATCTCAACTCCATCCTCACGAATAAAGAAAGGAGCCGATAGCCCATCTATTTCCAGATGTTCACTATCGGCCCGTATTTCCTCTTTTGCGGAAAGGTACAACCGCATTTTCCGTTTTGCGGAAAAGTTCTGACACCCTCTTAGTTATGCGAAAAGGTGGGGGCTTCTTTTTCTGAAGTTTACCCCACCTTTTGATTTCTCCATGATTTCTGCATGAGCCGGATTTTTCCCACATATAGGGCTTATTTCGGGCTTTTCTACCACATAATGTACCCTCGAACCGTTTTCAAGCCCGATACTTCGTGAAATCAAACACCACTATACGCAAGCGTTATATCTCCGCCTCATCCTCTCCCACTACCCTTTCCGCTTCCTCTAACGGAAAGTTTGGTATCTCCTCCAGAAGTTTCAGAGCTATCTCCTGTTTCAAATCCTCATCCACATAGGTTCTCACGCTGCCGTCCGGCTGCCTCTCTTTCACTGTGGCAAGCTCCGTCATATAATCATCGTAATACGCCATAATTCTTTCTGTTGCCCGTTTCTCGCCGGCAACAGCCGCCTTGATGATTTCGTAAGTCAATACATTTTGCTGATCGTCCATGCTCCGTACCTCCAAGTTGATGCTTACAGCATACCATATCTGTGAGAAAAAAGCATCCGCCAGTCTACACTGACAGATGCCCCCACACTTTAATACACTTCATCAAAATATCCAATGAACACCGACATCCGAAGTAACCCATCTTTCATCGAAAATGTCACATTCTCCGCCCGCTCTGCGATCTCTTTTAACAGCGTCAACGCCTCCCTGTCACAGAACTCAAAATGCTCCGAGTACAGATCAATGGTTGCCTGCCATTTCTGATAATCTACCTCGCCCCGGATTCTTCCTCCGAACTGCCGGACATAAGCGTCACACTCCCCAAGCAGGTATTCATAATCGGCTTTTTCTTTTGGGACCACACGCTTTGGGATTTTATCCATTTCTTCCTGGTACTTCTGAAAGAATCCAACCTCCATCAATGTGTCCAGAAAATCCTTTCCTTCTGACTTATCGCTTCGCTCCCGGAATTCCTCTCCGTAGTCTTTTTCGTATACTTCATTTTCCATGCTTCGCACCCTTTCCTGTAGAATAATTTACCACTACGGGTAGGATGTTACCATAGATTTCTTATTATTCGTTATCATGAAAGATAACTTTATGGGTCTATATTGATAAGTTTATAAAAATTATATTTTATCGCTTTGTTTTACCATAGAAATTATAAAGCTATGGCAAATACATCCCCGTCTCTTTTTGTTCCTAATAGAAATGTTAAAAATCACACCGATATTCTTGCTGAAATAAGCACCTTGTGATAACATAAAACTATATTATATAATAAATTGTGGAGGTAACTATGGGGCGAAGAAGAATATTAATAATCACAAGTTCCATAGATGAAACTGCTTCATATATCGTTAACAAATATTCAAGTTTTGCAGATTTCTTTCGTGTTGATGTGGACAAGTTTGATCAATACAGATTTTATATAGATAATGATGGATGGAATATTTCAGATAATAATTCCAAAGCAACTTCTTCTGATATTTACTCTATTTATTACAGAAAGCCGATGCTACCTGATTTGAGTTCATATGATCCACAGTATCATTCAATGATTCAGAGAGATATTATTTCTGTAATTAATGGAATTGTGGATTCCTTTTCAGGTAAAGTGCTTACCAAACCATCAATCCTTCGAAAAACTGAGAACAAAGTGTATCAGCTAATGTATGTAAGTAAAAACGCATGGAACATTCCACAATCATATATTGGCAATAATAGTCATGACTGTAGTAAATATGAAAAATCTGAATCAATAATAAAACCTTTAACAACCGGGAAGACGCACGGGAGCAACGGTTGGGAACTGTACCAAACCAATATGTTTAAAGGTATTCATGAAGACATCCGTCTTACACCGGTGTATTTGCAGAATTATATCTCAAAGCAATTTGAAGTGCGTATCACTATCATAGAAAGGCAGGCATACCCTATACGCATTGATACCAAAAATCCAGTTGATTGGAGATCAGATTACCAGAACCACAAATATACTAAGATTACCTGCCCTAACAGCATTATTGAAAAATGCTACCAGATGATGGATGCATTTAACTTAATGTTTGGAGCATTTGATTTTATTGTGACACCAAGGAATGAATGGGTATTTCTTGAGGTTAATCCGAATGGTCAATGGCTTTGGCTGGAACGAAGTCTTAACCTTAATATTTCGCAGAAAATAGTCGAATATCTTATCAGTTAATATACAGAGAGTGAGAAGAATAAATGTGGTTTGTAGATCTATTAATGAACATATTAGCGTATCTTCCTGTTTTTTCATTGACAGATGACTTAGGATTTTTAACAGGTAATCGTGGTTCTAATCAGCCACATAAGTATTATTTAAGTTTAATAAATATTCTCTTTGGAGAGAGAAAAATTCAACTTCTATCTATTCCGATTAAGCAACCTGGAGAAAAAGTTATTTTATTCCGAATAAAACGACTTTCGGAAATAGATGCTTTTGTTCTTTCAGAAGAAAAAGCCAATCAACTTGAGGCAAACTATAAAAGTCATTATGATTCTTTACACGAGACTGAACAAAACATTGAAAAAGAAGTGCTGCTTAGGCAACTGTCTGATCAACAGTCAAGAATAGAAACCAGCTACAATAAGATTAACGCTTTTACAACAATAATCGTTGCGATAATACCTATTGCGGTCACGTTCATAAATTGGGATACAATCAAATCAATGAGCGTAATAGGCATGACTATTTTTATATCATTAATCTATGCAAACGTAAACTTATGTGCTTGGATTTTTCAAGCAATTAATGTTAGAGGTTTTGCGGCTAGTTCCTTTAGAGATTTAAAGAACAGTAATGAAAAAGCCAAGGAACAAAATTGGCAAATTTATTATGACTGGCAGCAAACGAAACGAAAAGCAGATATGTTTGTCTGTGAACTTCCTAAATAATGTCCCCTAAACCCGTTTTAGCCAAATGTGGAATCCAAAAAACCTTGTAAATCCGGGGCTTGTGAGCATTTGTGCTTGCAA
>SFGN01000092.1 GCA_004556565.1 Lachnospiraceae bacterium
GGACTTGCAACAGGGTCATGGCGCACCGGCCGACCGGCTCCACACAGACAGATCGTATCCGTCTGCCTTATGCTGCCCGAAGGCTTTCTTTGTCAAGGTGGGGTCAGTCCCCGGTATCGGCAAAGGAGGAAAGGGTAAGCCGATTGCCTTCTGCCAGGGCTAAAAGGATCAGGCGCGCATCACGGCCCGGATCAGTCGGATTTCCAGACAGCGCTTCATGTGGACATCCACGCACACATGAGGCGTTCCGTCCTTGTCATAGAGGGTACGGGTACACAGGCGGCTCATATAGTCGTCGTAGTACCGCAACACTTGCTCCATGGCCTCGCTGTCACCACCGGAGGCCGCGTGGATCACCCAAACGGGCGGCAGGTCCTTTCCCTTATGGATGGGCTCTGTCATCTTCCTCAGCCTCCTTTCGGCATCAGCGCCGACAATGTTTCGCGCAGCTCCTGCAGCGCCCTCGTCCGGTGCCGCTGAACGGCGCTCCGGGACATCCCAACGAGATTGCCGATCTCACCATCTGCCAGATCCAGGGTGCAGTGCAAAATCAAAATGCTCTGCGCCGTCTGTGGCAATGCGGAGAAAGCCTCGGCTACAAGCTCGTTGTCGATATGTAGATCGTAGCCGTGCGACGAGAACACAATGCTGTCGCTGGGGTAACGATCTACGACGCAGAGCTTGTCCAGCTCCGCCTGGGACAAGTCGCTAAAGAAGGCTTCACGCTCTCTTTGGCGTTTCATGTTCCGCAGGTAGGCTCTGGCCTCGTTTCGCAATACCTTCTTGCAAAAAGCATCGAACCGGCATTGCTCGCCATAGTCGCGGGGGTTAGATTCCATCAGTTTCACCCCCTTTCCATGGGGGATCAGGTGGTTCTCTCCCTTTCCGCTACTACCAATCCTGCGGGAGCGTGTTCTGCCCGCCAAACGCCTCCTTCTTGAAAAAAATTTGAGAAAAGCAACGGCCAGCCATCCCGACCGCAGGAAACGACAAAAAGCGCCCGGCAGGTCACAGACCCACCGGGCGCAATGGCAAGTAATATGAAGTTTATTTACATGGTATAGTTCATATTCGTGGCCGAACCTCTCCGCCGACTGGAACGGGCTTTTTTTGAGCGGTTAGCCCTTGTCAGATCAGGCAGGAACAGCATCCGGCGCAGCATGGCGGCATCCTCCTTCTATGCCGCCGCGGAAGCTGTCAGGGCAAAGAAAAACGGCGGCCTTGATTTCTCAAAGCCGCCGTTTAATAGTTTGGGCGTGTCAATAGGTCTGCTGTACGACGGCTTTTTTTCTTTTGCCGTCGCTCGGCAGATACTTCTTATTTAATACTTTTCTTAAACAATAACCATGTGCTGATGAAGTAGCAAATCAATAGCAAAGCAAGAATGCTTACCGTCATACCGATTTGTGTCATCAATGCGCCGAAACCAATATAGGCAGAGATTTCTGCGGAGATCGTTTGAATAAAATAAATTATGACCATTGTGGACACGATGATGGCGACAACGATTGGCAGTCCAAACCAGATGCCTAATTGTTTCAATACCAGTTTACCTATGTGAGTATCCTCCACACCCAATTTGCGAAGTACCGAGAAGCGGTATTTATATTGGCTTGCATCCAAAAGTTGCTGCAAAGATAACACCGTAAGACAAATCACCATCAGCACAACAGCTGCATAGAGCATAGATGCCTGTAAAACAAAATTACTTGCTTTTGTGGTATTGACTTGTAGGGTATTCAAGCGAATGGCATAACTGACGCCGGTATCAGTTATTTCTGGATACTCGGCTGAAAAAGCCTGTTCTAAGGCACGGGCATTTTCATAGGAAATGCTTTCCGTCGTCATGATATAACGGTTCCGAATCACCGGGAGTAGGTTTTCACAGATACTATCTGGAAATACATAGAGTACATCCGTATAAGAGTTATAGGCCGTTTCTCCAATTGCTTCCTCGTAAAAAGAATGTTCGGAAAGTGTAAGTTCCCCTGCGTCTGTCATAATGCTGCTATGCTCTTTCAAAAAGCTATCCCGTTCTTCGTTCGTTGCAATAGATTGCCACTGTGTTGTGAACTCGTCCTCTGATAAAGTGATCGGTTCATATCCCAGCATTTTGCGAATGGTGTTGTAATCACTTAAAGAAATTGCCACAACAGGAAAGTCGTATTTCATTCGGTTATGAAAATCGTCCTTGCTCGGCAGATAAAGAGAAAAGGTACAATCATAGTCAGTTTCAATCCCATGTTCTGATAGAGAATCCGTTACAAGTTCGTAATTGTCATCGGGCAGGTTTTCTTCGTCGTATACATCGTTATAACGAGAGGAAATCTGCACATCGTACATAGACCGTATATCAAGATAGCCGGAAGCCCATCCCACCAGAATGGGTGCTGCAATGAACATAAAAATTGCAAGCACTAAGGTTACACAGATCAGCGTCATAGTCTTGCTGGTAGTATTCAGCTTGGATATAATCTGCCCAAAAAAGAACAGATTTTCACTCTTGTACCTATGTTCCGGGGCCTTTGCTTTCCATGCAACAATAAAGCTGCTACTAAGATAAATGACACAACAAATGAAGAAAAGAAGATCAATCAGGAGAAATAACAAGTATTGATTGATTGCCCCGGCCCCCAAAGCCAGATAGTATCGACTGGTCAAAGCCGGCACACTGGCGGCCATAACCGTGTCCAGAACTGTGCATACCAGCAGTCCCGGAAGCAGGGTAGAAACGCCGGTTTTTCTCTTTCTAATCAGCCAGAATCCAGACCAAAGTAATGTAATGGCCGGAAATAGAATGTTTCCCCAGAACATGAGTTTGGCAGGGATAGCAAAACGGCCATCATAGTAGAATACTATTTTTTGCACGCCAGTGAGAAGCATCCACACTGTGAATCCTTCAAACAGCAGAACCACAGCAGCAATCCAGCGGCTCTTTTTTAGCTCAGGATCATTTTCTTTCTCCGCTGCCAACATATCAATGATTTTGGTTTTGCGAATAGTGCGAGTATTGAATATCCCAACAATCAAGAAGCTAAATATAAAGAAGCCGATTGTCAGCAAGACTGTATCCGGAAATAGTGTCCACGACAATTCATAGCTTTTTCCATAGGTAGTCAACAGCATGGCTGTGATAAACTGGGAGCAGAATACACCGAGAAAAATTCCAATGGCAATCGAGAGGATCCCCATCATAAAAGTTTCTGCAAAGAAAAGTCTGCCGACGGTCTTTTGTTCCATTCCCATAATGGACTGGACCGCAAACTCTTTTTGTTTACGCCGCAGCATATAGTGATTGACAAAACGAATCAAGAAAAGTAAGAACAGAGTAATGACGCAGATCGCAGCCTTCATGCCATCACTCAAGATTGTGAAATTGTACTCGCTTCCAATATCGGGTTGGTAGTAGCGGCTGGAAATAGACAGAAAGGAATAAAACAAGGTGACACAGATCGTCATGGTCACGATATAAATCAAATAGTCTTTGACGGAGCGCTTTGCATTGCGGAAAACAAGTTTAGCATACATGACTTTGTCCTCCTCCAATCATGGTAAGGACATTGAGGATTTTCTCAAAGAAGGCACTCCTGCTGTCGTTGCCTTTGCGCAGTTCGGTAAAAATGGCTCCGTCTTGCAGAAAAAGAATTCTGCTGGCGTAACTGGCGGTAAAGGCATCATGCGTCACCATAAGAATCGTCGCACTAAGTTGTTCGTTGATGCTCTGGATCGTAGACAGAAGCATTTGCGCCGAATGACTATCCAACGCACCGGTTGGTTCATCTGCCAAAAGCAGTTTGGGATTGTTGATAATTGCCCTGGCACACGCACAACGCTGCTTCTGGCCGCCGGAAACCTGATAGGGATACTTGTTTAAAATATCCGTGATATTGAGCTTTTGGGCAATGTCTTGGATACGCGGCTCTACATCTCTGGCGGGCGTTTTATTGATGGAAAGAGCCAATGCAATGTTTTCAGAAATCGTCAGGGTATCCAGCAGATTAAAGTCTTGAAACACAAAGCCAAGATTCTCCCTGCGAAACCGGGCAATGGCCTTGGGCTTTATCTCCGTAACATCCGTTCCTCCCAAATAGATGTGTCCTGCGCTCACGGTGTCAATCGTGGAAATACAGTTGAGCAAAGTCGTCTTTCCAGAGCCGGAAGCGCCCATAATGCCCAGAAACTCACCAGCTTCCACCGAAAAGCTAATATCTCGGATTGCTTTTGTGATATTTCCCTCATTGCCATAGTATTTCTGGATATGTTCTAATTTTAAAATGGGTTCCATTGTCTTACCTCCATGAATCATCCATGCCTCTATTGTAGCGGGTACGCAGAGTTGTTTGTATCAAGTTTTCTTACACACTTCTTACAAAAATGAAAGAAGTACAGAGCGTGTCAGCCCTGCACTCCAGCGACAAAGTCGTTGATCGGGAAGATAAGAGAAACGCTTGTCCCGTTGCCCTGGGAACAGACTGACAATCCAATCCCCAGTTTATCGCAGAGCCGTTTACAAAGGTACAGGCCAATCCCGGTGGAACTATGAACGGTTCGGCCATTCTGTCCGGTAAATCCCTTCTCGAAAACGCGGGGCAAATCGCTCTGTGGGATTCCAATTCCATTATCTTCTACAGATAAAATCACCTGATTATGTTTCTGCGCCGTAGAAAAGCGCAACGATGGTTGCTCCGTCCGATACTTTACCGCATTGCTGATAATTTGATTCAGAATGAATCGTACCCACTTATCATCCATATAGGCGATTTTTCCATCATCCTCCACCTCAACCGTCACATGGTTTTTGCGTAGTAGGTATTTACTGTCTGCGATTGCATCATGGACCACATCTCTAATCCGTATCTCACGGACGGTATAATCTTTTTCCGTATGCTCACTTCGGGCATAGTAAAGGGCTTGCTCTGTAAAGCGGTTTATATTTTCCACCTCTACCAGTAGCTCTCTGGTAAACTCTGAACGATTATTTTCACAGATCAGCTTCATGGCAGTAATCGGAGTTTTGACCTCATGGATCCATTGCTCGATATATTCCTTGTATTCTTGCCGTTCTCTCTGAACTTGACCGATCTTTTCCAGCATAGACTTTTCGGCCATTTTCAAAATCTGATAAAAGACCTGTTCATCGGCTCTTTCCGGCATAGCCATCACTTCGGGCATCAGATATTTTTCACCCAACTGTTCGGCCATTGCCAACAGCGTTTCACAGTGTCTTTTTTGTATGGAGAAAGAGACCGTCAGATAGCAAACTACAACCACAATCCAGACCAAAGCAATCAAGGAAATGGCTTGACGGGATGTCCCGGTGGTTATCAAGAATAATGCAAGTGCCAATACCCCTAAAAGGTTAAGCAGAAGCACGGGCAGTTGATTTTTCAGATATTGTTTGCCGCTCATAGTGTATACCCCTGCCTGTGTTTTGTTTTAATGAAGTCGTGCAGGCCAATGTGATCCAATTTATTCCGAATGCGAGTGATATTGACACTGAGGGCATTGTCATCAATGTAGAGTTGATTATCCCAAAGATAATCTACAATATCATTTCTGGAACAAATTTTACCGGCGTTCCGAAAAAGGTAGTAAAGGACTTTCAATTCGTTTTTTGTCAATTCTGCTTTCTGCCCTTTATATTCAATCATGCTGCTTTCCAGGTGTAGCGTTGCATCATTCCATGTCAATGTCTCGGATTGTCCAGAAGTGTATACCCGCCGCAAGAGGGCGGCGGTTTTGGCAAGTAAAATTGCCGTATTATATGGTTTTGTAATAAAGGCATCACCGCCAAGCATGATGCTGTTCAGCTCGTCCATATCGGTGTTGCAGCTTGTCACAAAGATAATCGGAACATTGGAAATGCTGCGGATTTTAGAACAGATAGAAAATCCGCTCTCATTCGGCAATTTAATATCCAGCAAAACGAGGTGAGGTTCTTCTGCCTTGAAAGTGTCATTAACCTTTGAAAAATCCTTTACTGAAACAGCAGTATATCCATTGCCCCGCAAAAGGGTTTCCAATTCACTTTGTATGACAGGATCATCTTCAATAATCAGTATTTTATATGTCTTCATGTTTTGGTGTCTTCCCTTGCTTTGTTCTTCTATCAATAGGTTTTTCTGCATCTTTAGGTATTAACCAGATCGTTGCCATCTTTATGGCCCCAGGAATACGCCCAGCGGCGCAATAGTAATTTATCCGTCGAGGTGTTACGCCCCATTTTTCACTTGCTTCTTTCAAGATCATATAGTCCATAACGCACCTCCACAAAGTACATTATAGTTCTGCTGCTCGAACAAAGCAAGAGATAAATGCGAATAATAAAATGTAGATATAGCGCATATAGCAACATTCCAAGGAGAAAGTATGAAATATACAATGTATTTGGGTGATGCTATATGGCGAACATCAAAGATTGCCCCGGTTTTGAAACTTTCGGTGCCGATGTAAAAGCCGCACGGAGTGCAAAGCATCTGTCGCGTAAGACATTGGCGGAGATCATCAACATCGACTCTAGGTATCTCGCAAATATCGAGAACGATGCTACGATTCCCAGTCTGCCGGTTATCATACAGCTTATCAAAGTATGTGGACTTCCCGTGGAACGGTACTTCAATCCAGAGGTCATGCGGGAGGAAAGCGCACAGCGGCAGCGTATCAGTCACAAACTGAAGCTCTGTCCAGAGCAGTATTTGGCCGTCATCGAAGGCGCGCTTGACGGGGCGCTGAAAACTGAAAAATCAGCAGATGAAACAGAGGGTGTGTGAGCATCCTCTGTTTTCGTTTCTCCAGGGCGGCTCTGCCGCCCTTTTCTTTTTGAAAAATCCAGGATTTTGCGGGCAGATAAAGGTGTTTCCGGCATTGTATTTACGGGGGAAGAAGCGTAGAGCAAGCACAGCAAGTGTGGCCACACTTGCAAATTTTTGCTTTAGGGAACCCTTGCCCCTAAACACAAAATTGCTCGTTGGGATAGCCCCAAACCCTTATGCAGAAAGGACGGTGCCACCCTATGGTAAATCGAAAACGCCCCATCATCCTGCGCTGTCCGGTGACGGCAGAAGAACGGAGCCTGATTGAGCAGAAAATGGCCCAGCTCCAGACAAAGCGGATCGGTGCCTACTTGCGGAAGATGGCAATCGACGGATATATCATCTATGTGGACACCAGGGACATCAAGGAGATGAACAAACTCCTGTCCGCCATTGGCCGGAACATCAATCAGATCGCCAAACGGGTCAACGCCGGAGGACCTACCTATCAGGCCGACATGGAAGAAATCCGGGAAAGGCTGGATCAGATATGGCAGTTACAAAGACGCATCCTATTAAGTCAACGCTGAAAGCGGCCATTGACTATATCTGCAATCCCGACA
>SFGN01000093.1 GCA_004556565.1 Lachnospiraceae bacterium
TTTAATGAAAAATTTGGATCGTAAAGTCACGCTGCTATGTCCTCTTTGCGGTAATGATCAGTTTTCATCATTGGACGAAGAGTTTGAAGATCTTCTTCACGCAAGTGACGATGTACGAGTTCGCTGCTCTGATTGTGGTTCGGAATACACGAAACGAGAGTTGCTCGATAGTAATGCCGTAATAATCGATAATGCTGTAGATGAGCTTGCGCAAGATGCAGTCAAAGAACTTGAAAAAGAATTAAAGAAAGCGATGAAAAAATGGAAGTTTTGATTAGCACATTGAAGGAAATGGTGCCCTTCATAAAAGATTGGGGTGCGCTGATCATCGCAGGTATATCTCTGTTAGTTGCCATCATTTCGCTGATTAAATCTTCAAAGGCACAACGCCTCCAGAACAAGGTTAATGAACTGGAACTCAAGATTAAGCAGAATGAACTGGACAAGATAGCCAAGGAGAAGGAAGATTCGGTACTTGCATGCGTTGAGGCAAGATTTATTACTGTGGGCAAAGGCAAGCACAGACTGAAAGTTTGGAATTCTGGAAATGCGACCGCTTATAATGTAACTGCCCGATTTGATGGTGATGTTGGAATTATGATTATGGATCGAGAAAAGCAGCCTTTTGAAGAATTGGAGGCAAGAAAAAGCTATGAATTGATTCTAATCACGCATAATGGTTCTGCATCAAAGTTTAGAATAATCACTGAATGGACAGATTCGAACGGCAAGCAGCATACCAAAACACAAATGGGCGATTTTTCGTAAATTTACTTATGTTTGTTTTGTTTCGGACTACAAATCACATTTGATAATTGAGAGGAGGGTTATCAATGGATCACAATGATCGAGAACAATTTTGGATAACATTATGTTCTTTGCCCGGAAATGATATTGTGGCAGAACGAGAACAACTATTCAAATCAATTAAGTATCCAAAGTTACTTTTTCGGTATCGTCCTGTCAGCACAAAAAGCTTGGAAGCGCTCAGAACAAACAAGCTCTACTTTTCTTCTGCGAATTATTATGACGATCCTTTTGATACCTTTCTTCACATCGACATTGAAGCGATCCGGAATGAGTATCTAAGTGCATTCCAGACTCCGGAAAGTACAGAAGCTGTTGTGGAGGGCGTTAAGTCATTGCTTGGGGGCGTTCTCTCCGAGGAGCAAGCAGCGCAGTTTACAGTTGAGAATGTGACAAACGCACTTTCTCACGGGCTTACCGAAAGCTTTTTGAATGCAGCACTTTCACTCCGTGATGAAGTTAAAAAAGATACGTGGTCAGTTTGTTTCTCCGAAAATGGGTTTAATGAGGTTCTGTGGCTGAAATACGCAGATCAGCACAGAGGGTTTGTTCAAATCTACGACCTCGAAAACAATGACAACTTCTTATGCGGCAAGCAGGAAAAATGTGCAAATTGCGGAATCAAGAACTACGGAACGCCGCTATATCCAATTTATTATTCGGACACGCCTTATGATGCAACAAAATTTGCGAAATTCGTTATGCTCCGTAAAATAGCAGAGACAACCGCAACTCAGATTCCTCCGGAGCTATATGCAGATATGGGAAGTGCTTTATGGGAACAGGAAAGAACGACCCTAATCAAAAAAGAGTGCCATAAATACGATGAAGAATGGCGAATGATAACTGGCTGCATTATGAAGCCGCCGGTTATGATGGAATGGATCCCAAGCGGTATAATTCTTGGTCTGCGAATGGACGTAGCAGAAGAAAATCTTGTTGTAAGTATGGCAAAAGAGGCTGGGATCAAAAACATTTATAAATCCTACATAAATGCTCAAAACAAGCTGGATGCTTATCTTTTAAAAGTGTAATCTTTCCAACCAGTACCTGAGCAATTGAAATGAGGTAACTTGGAATGAGGTGATTTGCCTGATTGACCGAATTGTACATGAGATTCATATAGCTTTGTCCCATGAACTGTATTTGTCAGCGTTAGCACTTGCGCTGACTTTACCTGACACCTGTGGAAAAGCTGAATATCCCAACGAGGATTACAACGGCGTGCGCTATAAAAACTGGTGCAGCCAATATGTTATTACAGATAGATGTGATTCTCCATACGGATATGATATGCCCTATCTAAACGAGGAAATTATTTATAGTTTGCGTAATTGTCTGCTTCACCAAAGCACACCAAACGTGGAGCAATCCAAAATTCACGAATCTCGGTGCAAGGTTGATAAATTCGAGCTTGTCATAACCGGAGAAGATGGTGCTAACGGTGATCTGAGCATGGTCGCCTATCCTGCCTGTTTCAGCAGCACTTGTACTTCTTTTTCATCCAGCTCAAGGCCGAAGGCCAATGCGATCACCTTGTCTCGCGAGGGATACTTTTTCCCCAAAAATATCTGATATACGTAGGCCTTATTTAGGTTTGAACGACGCACAACGTCTGCCTTGGTGCAGTCTTTTCTTTTCAGCCACCGCTCCAAATACTCCGGCAGACTATCGATCTGCATCTCACCGCGATTCTCTGCAAAGTAGTCCAGAATATTATCAGACCGGGAAATCTCATGCGCCAGCTCATCTGTTGTTTTCATTGATCTCACCTCTGCCAATATATTACTCTTATTATAGCACAAAAAGGTTAGCTGACAGCTAACCTTTTTGTGCTTCAATTTTGTTACTATGTAGGCAGAACCAAATCAAGAAAGGAGCACCTAACATGATCTCGGCAGTACTCTCTATTGTCCTTGTCAACATTCTCTATCGGCTATACGCAAAGCTGATTGGTGCAGACGTAATGCTCTTCAGCGGGAAGAAAAAGCTCGCCGCTTACGTCGTCGTATGGGCCCTTCTCTTTGCGTCTACCGGAATATAGCAAAACTGCGACGAACTCTCTCGTCGCAGTTCTTTTCGAAAAATCGACCGTCTTTGACATTCTTAACGCAAACCCCCGATATAATACGAACAACTTTTCTTCTCTTTACTGCTTCATTAAAAAAAGTTTCAGCACATCCTCTGCGAGCTTCAATTCTCTCTCCGTGCAGCGTGACAGCAATTCCTGCACACCGGAAGCGTCTCCCGGATCATAACCGGAACCGTAAATAATATATTCCATCGGCAGGTGCATGGACTGTGACAGCTTAATGAGGGTATCGATGGACATCTGTGATGTCCCAACTTCCAACTGTCCGTAATAGCCCGTACCGATATCGGCAAGTTCAGACATTTTTTCGCGGGTCAGTCCCAGTTCCTGCCGCCGCTGCCGCAGGCGCTGGCCGATCTCAATAAGCTGTTGCTTTTCCATTACGTTTCACCACCTCTTTTTCGTTATTGTAAAGGATAAAAAGATGTGATAAAATACGCTATAAGATATCGATACTCGCTATTTTCTGATATGGAGGGCAATTTATGTACTGCCGATTTTGCGGCGCAGAAAATCCAGATGAAGCTGTTTTCTGCAAAAAATGCGGAAAGAAGCTGACCGCAGCAGAACTTGAAAATGCGCAGAGTGTTTCAGCGTCTTCGCCCACGCCGCAAGCCGTTCCTCCTGTGCAGCAAAATTTTGCTATTTCATGTCCGTACTGTCACGCAGGAGGAGAAAGCTGCCATCCCATTGTAAAAACAGATGTTCAAACCTCTGGCGGAGGATACGGGTTCTGGAACGGATGCTGTGGGCTGATTTTGTTGGGGCCTGTCGGATTGTTGTGCGGTGCCTGTGGAAGCTCTGTTAAAACAAAGGTGCGAAACGAAACATGGTGGATCTGCCAAAAGTGCGGAAAGGAATTCATATCCAAGCAGTCTGCAATAGAACGGGCGAATTTATCCATGCAGACGGCAGCGCTCTATTCTCTGATTGCTGCATTGATTGTGGGTTACTCTGTGTGCGACAGTGAGATCAGCAGCCTCTGGATCGTGGCAATTGCAGTACTTGTAATTATCGGACTGTGGGCATCTATTCCGATGTCTATGGTAGAAAGCTCCGGACTACCTATAGAGCAGCTCCTGACGCCAGAAGAAAAGTCTTCTTTCCGCACAAAGTTCATACTTCTGTGTGCAGTAAGCATTTTAGGCGGGTTATTGCTTGGTGTCGCTTCAATTGGATAAACACAAAATACATATGACTCTCATGAAAATCGGGCACTGTTCAGGATGCCATCAAAAGCCGGAACGAAGTTTTTTCTGGAACGGCTATCAGTTTCCTGTCTGTGCCCGCTGTACAGGAGTCATCATTGGTCAAGCAATAGGTATGTTATCCTATTCTGTTTATGAAATGCCATGGAATCAGAGTAGCTTCTTTCTTTTTCTGATGTTTCTGGATTGGTTTTTGCAGAGGATGAAACTGCTGCAATCCACGAATACCCGCAGACTGATGACAGGGCTTTTATGTGGGTATGCTCTGGGGCAATGCTATATCGCCGTTCTTTTGAAAGCAATTCAAATCATAAGCAATTATTTAGGAGGGATTATATGAGTTACCAGTGCAAAAAATGCGGAAGTGATGTGCCGGAGGATGCCCTCTTTTGCAGCAAATGCGGAGGGAAAATAACGGCACTTCGCTGCCCAAGTTGCGGGAAACGGCTACCGGAGGATTCCGCATTCTGTACCTATTGCGGGGCAAAAATTACAATTGATCAGTCGGCGTCTTCGGAGCCGAGCGATCAGCAAACGGCGGTCGATGCCAAAGCTGCTCCGGATACCGCTGTTTCGCCAGCGGCGGAGCCGTCCCCCTCAGAGCAGCAGCAAACAACCGCCAACCAGAAAGTTCCCGACCAGAAACCGCAGCCCGCAGAAGCCGTTGCACCTTCCCCGCCTGAAAAGTTGGAAAAGGAAGTGGCCGAATCTGGTAAGCAGCCGCCTGTGCCTGCCGTAGCAGCAACCGAGGCAAGTACTATCCCTGACCGCGATGTTGATGAGGCAGATGCAAATCCGCACCACTACCATTTGACCAGAAGAAAAATTCGATTCAATGTACGGGGCTTGACGTCCGAGTTTGAAGAAACAGATCTGAATGTTGGCGATCATACCGTCACCATTTCCGATCACCTGCTGAATAAGGATACTCCTGTATTGTCACAATTTCAAATTTCGGAACTCCGGCAGATTTTTGTTGGCCGAACCATTTCTATCCCCTGGCTCTGCTCCGCATTGTTTTTCACCATTTTACTGCTTGTCTATCTAGTGTCTGATGTCAGAACAGCGACTGCCCGAGCAGCCGGTCTCCTTGTTATTCTTCCCGTTGTGTCATGGATTATGGCATGGTATCAGACAATTACATTCCATTTCAAAGGTGGCAAAAAGCTCGTCATTCGCGGCAGAGAAAAAGCCGTCATGTTGGAGCTCAAGCAGGATCTCTTGTGCCGGATCGAGGCCGAGCCTGATTATACGGGGGATCTCAGCGACGTTGTCATCAAAAACACGCAGTATTATCTTCCGGAGTTTGAAAAAGCGAGGCGTAATGAGAAGTGCCGGTTTAACTGGGCGGCGTTTCTCTTTGCCGGCGTTTTTTCCTATTACCGTAAAAGTCAGGATATATTCTGGCAGTACTATAAGTGGCCGTTCATCATTTACGCCGCAATCATGCTCGGTATTTCAGGCTCTGGCTTTCTGGCCGCCAAAAGCGAGGCTGGAATAGCAGGATGGCTGATCGCTGCTTATGTTTTGACTCTCGCTATCAATATCTATCTATTGATAACAGGCGTTCGTTTTGGAAAAAGTTTCAACAGAGAATACTATCAGCATTGCATGGTTCTGGCAGAAGGCTCTGAGCTTACATCCCGCACCGCGGGAGTCTCTGTGAAAAATGCGTTCCTCTTTTGGTTGATTGCAGTCCTTTGTACCGCCGGAGTTGGCGCTATTGCCACCGGCTTATCAGGTGCAGCATTCCTTGGTGGAATATCTGATAACGCATCTCTTGATGACATCGGCTTTAGCGGCAACGCTTCCGAGTTATCAAAAGCGGATATCGTAGGTCGTTGGAATCTTGTTTACTACGAGGACGACGATACCGTCTTTTCACGAGAATCGTTGGTTGAGGGTGGCGCGTCTGCGGATGACGTTGAAGACTACTTATCTAAAAACTGCGTTCTGTTCCAAGTGGACGATTTTTGCAAATTCTACTCTTACGATGCGGGTGTTATCACCACTTCATTCTTAGTATGGACGCTGAAGGACGGCCAAGTGGAATTCATCGGGCAAACCAAGGCTTCTGCCGTTCCGTCCGCCCGGTTCGAAGATGGCATCCTCTGCATACAGGATGGCAGCATCCTTGCAAAATACAAAAAGGTTTCGGACACTCCCTCCGCCCCGGACTGTGAGGAACTCAGCCAAGGCGCAGCAGACGATGACCGTTCGACGTGGGACTACGATGACTACGTAAATTATTATGGCTTTGATCCGGCCGACTACGGTTACATGTGGTACAACGAAGTGCGAAGCGGCCCCTTAGATGAGTTCTTTGAGTGGGCGAATGAGGAACTTACGCAGACTGATAATTCTTCCCGATTATATTCGATCAGCGATCCGTTCAATGCTGACCTTTCTCCTGACGATTTCGTCGGGACATGGGAAACTCAGAATGGCATCATATTTACCATTCAGTATCTTGACGGTGAATATACAATCGATCTTTCAGAGAATAACCTTGGCATTCTTGGTGGACGTTTCTCGGATTACCTCTATAACGTAGAGGATGCCTTCTGCGGTATGGCCGGAACAAGCGGTACAACTTCCTTCTCCGTCTATTATGAATATGGCTCCGACTATCCTACAAGTTCTTGGTTAGTCTTAGATCTCACAGAGAGCAACGGTAATGAAGTTCTGGATTACGTTCCTCTCACCTAATTCTGTTCTCCTTAGTAATGAAACCAACATTCTAATTTACTCTGGCGAATGGAAAAAATGGCCTCTACCTGTTGCTCACGGACATCATATATGATATAGTTGCCCGTGGGTTAAAAACCACGGGCAACTCGTTATGGCGTAGCAGGTATTGCCAACAATCATGCCAACAAACCGTGAAATTCGAAAGAGTATCCCCTAACAGCAGTCGGCAGCGATCAACAAGCGGTTCCCCAAAAATCGCGTAATATCAGGGACTGCGAGGGACTCACAGTGATGCAACGCAACAGCTAAAAAGCTGTATCATGTACTCCTAAGCCCGAGGCCCCCGGTTCGAGCCCGGGCAGGCGCACCAAAAACGCTGTAATCTCAATGGATTGCGGCGTTTTTTCTTTTTGAAAATCAATGA
>SFGN01000094.1 GCA_004556565.1 Lachnospiraceae bacterium
TAATCATCACCGAGTAGGATTCCCAAAATAAAACAGCCCCGAATTGACGGGGCTAATGTTTCACTTATTTTAGGACATTTTCAAAAATGCTTGACACATGTTTCTGCACAGCTTATACACCTGAGCGCTGATGCTACACCACTTCATTTAAAAAGACTTTATTCAGCAACACCAGCTTTTCCAGTTCCTCTGCCAGATGTGGTGTTATCATGACATGATCTTCCATACATATTTCATCCATTGTTTTATATCCAAAAAGATAACTTGTCAATGCTCCGATCGTAAGAACCCCTTCTGAGTTCTCCGTCTCAACAGCCTGTACATGATTATGACTGCTTTTGCCGCCCCTGAGCCTCCAGATCCGGCTGTTTTGCGTAAGGATTGAATCCAGTACGGCAAAAGAACAATCCAGCTCTTCCCCTTCTTTTACATCCATCGCGTCAAACAGGCTTTTAAGGTGAAGAATGCGGAACATAATTACCGGTTTCTTTTCCGTTCTTACAATATTTTCTCCACATATATTTCCCCCATGAACAGTGACTTCTTCCTGATCTTCACTCTTCATTTTCCAGATGACTTCCTGTAGCCCGCTTTCATATCCTTTCTCGCACAGAGCTTCACGCACTTCCAGACCATTCTCATATCCGTAAGCAAACATTCCTTTTATCATGCCGCTTCCTTCCATCAGCCGGACTCCGCCGCCTTCGCTCTGCTGCTCTATGATCATTGTCTGATAATACTTTTCATCATGTACTGCTGACACCTGATATTTATCTTCACAACTATCCCGAAAAAATTCTGCCATCCGTGCCGCATCAGCAAATTCTGCATTCCTGCCGGATACAGGCATATTTTCACCTGCATGGTTTACCATCCATTGCTGCTGATCATAAACAAACCTGAAATCATACGGGGTATAAATTGCCTCGGCTACAGGCATCAGGAAAGTAAACATCTCTTTCCGGTTATACATGTCCTGCATTGATTTCACAAGAAGACTTCTCATAAACCCCTTTCCCCGATATGAGGATTCTGTAGAGACTGCAACGATATAATGCCCGGTAAATTGACTTCTCCCCGCCCGAATCAGATATGGGTTAAGATGAAGCATAGAACGAATCTCATTCCCGTCTTCTATAACATAAATTTCATTTTCCCTGGCTTTAATAAAATAATAATAATCAAGAAATGCTTTTGTATCTTCTGTAAAAATATCCTGCCACAGCTTCCTTGTCCTGCCATGCTCCGAGCCATCAAGCTTTCTTAGTTTCATAATACTTACCTTCTTCCGCCTGGTTATTACTTACATCCTGCATTTCCTGTTTTTATCCTGTATTACATTTACTGCAGTTTCGGACATCCGGTACACCGGGAACAGCCTTCTGTCTGCGGTGTCACATCATAACTGCTGTAATTTGTCAGCTTTTCCAGGAGGCAGACTGCCTGAGAAGAGATTCCTTCCCCGCTGCCTGTGAATCCCAGCCCTTCCTCTGTAGTTGCTTTCACATTAACCTGTTCAACAGATACCCCTAAAGCATCTGCTATATTCTGACGCATCTCATCAATATACGGTCGCATTTTAGGACGCTGTGCAATAATCGTCGCATCAACATTTTCAACCACAAATCCATTGTCCTCCAGAAGCTGTGATACATGCTCCAAAAGCCGGACACTGGAAATACCTTTATATTTCGGGTCCGTATCAGGGAAATGAAGGCCGATGTCACCTAACGCCGCCGCACCAACCAGCGCATCCATGATTGCATGAATCAGCACATCTGCATCTGAATGCCCAAGCAGTCCCTTTTCGTAAGGAATACGGACACCGCCAAGAATCAAGTCCCTTCCTTCTGTTAATTTATGAACATCATATCCTATTCCCACACGCATTACCGGTCATACCTCCTGCTTATCATCTTTCTTGTCTGTCTCTGCCGCAGCCTTATTGCTCTGTCCGTCTGCGTCTCCCTTCTCCGTCGGATGTTTCGACGCACCTTTACTTTTCTTCTTTTTATTCTCTTCTTTCTCCACTTTCGCCGCATGTTTTTTCTTGATCTGTTCTCTTTTTTCCGTAAAATCAGAAATATTTTCCAAAGGAACCGTTTTCTCAGTGAATTGAGCCGAGTCAGAAGAGTGAAGGCCTGTTATACTGTCTATATCCAAAAATTTTGTTTCCCGACCAATATCTGAAGGCTCTGTTTTCAGTACAGAATCCGATTTGGCATCCGTCACACTTTCCAAATTTTTCTCCGCCTCAGGCTTCAGAATCCTGTCCTCCATTTTCTCTCCGGCTTTTCCTTTACCGGTTACAGCAGACTCTTCCGTCCGGCTAAGAGAATGCATAACTACATTATTTCTTCTTTTAGCAGGCACGATTTCCTCTTCCTCGAACTCTGTAGAAGAATTCTTCTCCTGATCTGGCTCATTCTTTTCCAATGTGTCAAGGTATCCTCTGAAATCCGGTATTTTTATTTTCAATTCCATGCTCACGAAAGCATACCATATTCCGGTCAGGATAAAAACGATGGATGCAGCTGCAAGCATTGTTTTATTTGTCGGAGATGTCAATGTAATGTCACGCAACAAACATCCACCGATGATAATCAGATAAATTCCTGCAAGTATTTTTAATATCTTAACCACTTTTTTCTTATTCATAGGTAAAACTCCATCTTTATATTATAAGATAAACCATAACGCAGAATAAACAAAACATTTCTATTCTATCAAAAAAACAGGGACATTATTTTGTCCCTGCCCTTTAGTAGCGGAAACTGGACTTGAACCAGCGACACCACGGGTATGAACCGTGTGCTCTAGCCAGCTGAGCTATTCCGCCATATTAATTTGAAATGTATGGGGCCTACAGGGCTCGAACCTGTGACCCTCTGCTTGTAAGGCAGATGCTCTCCCAGCTGAGCTAAGACCCCATATTTTCTTGAGCGGGTCGAGTTATTTCCTCAACCCGCTCTGTTATTATACTATCATAATCACAGGAATGTCAACATATTTTTTGTTTTTTATTAAACTTTTTTAATAATTCCCACAATTCCACAAAACATACATCCGATCGGACTCATTTTTCCTGATATCTTATTTGAAATATTTTACTCCGGACTCAAAAATTTTAAGATCCTGCTCTCCATAAATATTAATTGCGACTGAATCGTCGCGGCGTTCTGAATGCGCCATCTTTCCAAGCACTCTTCCGTCCGGGCTTGTGATACCCTCTATTGCACGGTAAGAACCATTTACATTCCATTCTTCATCCATGCTGATTCTTCCCTGAGGGTCACAGTACTGCGTTGCAACCTGACCATTTGCGAATAATTTATCCAGCCATTCATCACTTGCTACAAATCTGCCTTCTCCGTGTGATGCCGGATTTGTATAAACTCCGCCAAGCTGTGCTTCCTGAAGCCACGGAGATTTGTTAGTTACAACCTTTGTATAAACCATCTTTGAGACATGACGTCCGATTGTATTATACGTCAATGTCGGTGAGTCTTCGGTTTGTCCCTGGATTGTCCCGTACGGCACAAGTCCAAGCTTAATCAGTGCCTGGAATCCGTTACAGATCCCCAGCGCCAGTCCGTCACGCTCCTTAAGAAGCTTTTCCACCGCTTCTTTTATCTTCGCATTCTGGAAAGCTGTGGCAAAGAATTTTGCAGAACCGTCCGGTTCGTCACCGGCACTGAATCCGCCCGGGAACATTATCATTTGTGCCTGAGAGATTGCTTTTTCAAATTCTTCCACAGATTCCCTGATTCCTGATGCATCCAGATTCTTAAATACTTTCGTAATGACTTTCGCACCTGCTCGTTCAAAAGCTTTACGGCTGTCATACTCACAGTTCGTGCCCGGGAATACCGGGATAAATACGGTAGGCTGAGCAATCTTATGGCTGCAGATATGGACATCCGATGTACGGAACAGTTTTTCTTCGACAGGCTCTTTACTGTCTGTGGAAGACTTCGTTGCAAACACCTTTTCGAGCGGTGCTGTCCAGGCTTCAATTGCCTCTTCCATTCCGATTTCCATATTTCCGTAAGTAATGCTCTGTAATCCTGTCACTTCACCGATAAGTGTATAAGTTATGGAAAGTTCTCCCACTTTATCTGCCGGAACTTCTGCAATCAGATCGCCGAATGCCGGTGCGAATGCATCTCTCGGGTCAAGATTATGCTCCAGTTTTACACCCAGCCTGTTGCCAAATGCCATCTTGCTTACCGCAGCCGCAATACCGTGACGGTCTAATGCGTAAGCAGATACGATTTTTCCGCTGTGTATATCATCTGTAAATTTTCCATACTGATCCATCAGCTGCTCATAGACAGGCAAATCATAGGAATCTTTCTCAATCCGCATCCATACCAGTTTATTACCGGCTTTCTTAAGCTCCGGCGTGATAATATCTTTTTCGACAGCCATATCAACTGCGAAGGAAACAAGTGTCGGCGGAACATCTATATCCTGGAATGTTCCGGACATACTGTCTTTTCCGCCGATGGACGGAAGTCCGAATCCCATTTGTGCGGAATATGCACCGAGCAGAGCGGCAAACGGCTGACTCCAACGCTTCGGATCTTCTGTCATGCGGCGGAAGTATTCCTGGAAAGTGAAACGGATCTTACTGTAATCACCACCGGCTGCAACGATTTTTGCAACAGATTCCACAACCGCATATACTGCTCCATGATAAGGACTCCAGCTTGACAGGTACGGATCGAATCCAAAGCTCATCATGGATACACTGTCGGTATGTCCTTTCATAACCGGGACTTTTGCTACCATAGCCTGTGTCTCTGTCATCTGATACATACCGCCATGCGGCATGAAGACGGATCCTGCGCCGATTGAGCCGTCAAACATCTCTACAAGGCCTTTCTGTGAGCAGACATTCAGGTCTCTCAGCGTATTCAGCCATTTTTCCCTTACATCGCCCACTTCTTTTCTTACAAACAAGGAATCCTTTGCAGACGGAATTTCCACTTCTACATCAGTCTCCTGATGTGCACCGTTTGTATCGAGGAATGCACGGGAAATATTTACGATTTCCTTTCCTCTCCATACAAGCACAAGGCGCGGCGACTCTGTCACAACAGCAACCTCTGTTGCTTCCAGATTTTCTTCTTTTGCATATGCCATAAACTGTGAAACATCTTTCGGGTCAACAACAACTGCCATACGCTCCTGGGACTCGGAAATTGCAATTTCAGTCCCATCGAGGCCAGCATATTTCTTCGGAACTTTATCAAGATCCACCCTCAGTCCCGGAGCAAGCTCCCCGATCGCAACAGATACGCCGCCGGCACCAAAATCATTACATTTTTTAATCAGCCTGCTTACTTCCTCTCTGCGGAACAGACGCTGGATTTTTCTTTCTGTCGGTGGATTTCCCTTCTGAACTTCCGCGCCGCAGGTTTCAATCGATTCTTCCGTATGGACCTTAGAAGACCCGGTCGCACCGCCGCAGCCGTCACGTCCGGTACGGCCGCCGAGAAGGATTATGATGTCGCCCGGATCGGAATTCTCACGGATGACCGCCCGCCTCGGCGCTGCTCCGAGGACTGCTCCGATCTCCATACGTTTCGCCACATAATCCGGATGATAAATTTCCTTAACCGTTCCGGTCGCAAGGCCGATCTGGTTTCCATAAGAGCTGTATCCTTTTGCAGCCCCGCGCACCAGTTTCTTCTGAGGAAGCTTTCCTTTAAGTGTATCCTTTACAGATACGGTCGGGTCCGCGGCGCCTGTTACGCGCATCGCCTGATAAACATAAGTACGTCCTGACAACGGATCACGGATCGCACCTCCAAGACAGGTGGCAGCGCCTCCGAACGGTTCGATTTCTGTCGGATGATTATGTGTCTCATTCTTAAAATTAATCAGCCATTCTTCTTCAATGCCGTCCACCTTGATCGGAACAACAATACTGCAGGCATTGATTTCATCGGACTTTTCCTGATCCTGAAGCTTTCCTTCTTTTTTCAGTTTCCGCATTGCCATCAATGCCAGATCCATCAGGCAGATGAATTTATCTTCTCTTCCCGCGAAAATTTCACTGTGAGTATTCAGATAATCCTGATAAGTCTTTTCAATCGGTTTACGGTAATCACCGTCCCCGAAAAAGACATTTTTCAGCTCGGTTGAAAATGTCGTATGACGGCAATGGTCAGACCAGTATGTATCAAGAACACGGATCTCTGTCATGGAAGGATCTCTGTTTTCTTCACCTTTATAATAATTCTGAATATGCAGGAAGTCTTTAAACGTCATAGCGAGCCCAAGAGAATCATATAATGCTTTCAATTCTTCTTCAGGCATATCTTTAAATCCTTCAAAAATCTTTACATCCTCCGGCTCGTCAAATACTGTGACCAGTGTATCCGGCTTTTCCATTCCCGTTTCCCTGGAATCGACTGGGTTGATGCAATGATTTTTAATCACCGTAAATTCTTCTTCTGTCACCTGTCCTTCGATGACATAAGTTGTAGCGGTCTGGACAACAGGCATTTCATCTTCTTTGATGAACTGAATGCACTGTCCGGCAGAATCAGCGCGCTGGTCATACTGTCCCGGAAGGTATTCAACAGAAAAAACTCTGTCTGTGTCGGTTTTCGGGAAATCTTCTTTATACAGCATATCTACCGGCGGTTCTGCAAACACTCCGCTGCATGCTTTTTCAAAACTCTCGTCCGAAACATTCTCCACATCATAACGGATCAGCACACGTACCCCTGTTACGCCTGTAATTCCAAGATAATGCCTGATCTCGTGACGGATCTCTTTTGCCTGAACGGCAAAATCAGGTTTCTTCTCAACATAGACACGTCTTACATTACTCATCTTTTTTCTCCTCGCTTTATATTGTATTTACATTTTATCACAATGTTTTTCATAAGTTAAATTAATATAATTAAATTCATTGATAAGTATTGTTAATTTGTTTTTTCTTCGCTTTCTTCAAAAAAATAATACTTGTGATAAACAAAACCAAAAGTGCTGAAATAAATGGCTCTTCATGGGTAATAGTGGGTGAAAAACACCCACAACCCCAGCGTTTATGCTGATTATGCGGTTTTAGGTTTCCGGTTAGGAAGTGGAATCC
>SFGN01000095.1 GCA_004556565.1 Lachnospiraceae bacterium
AGTGGGGAAGCACCGGTCTGGGACACAAGGTGCCTAGCTGCGGTGGGTGCGAAGCCCTGATTTTTTCATGTTCTCTCTGCTTGAAAGCCCTTGTGTCCTGATGTTTAATTTCGAACATAGTTCCTCCATTGTTCCAGAGCTGGCTTTTCTCCCATGTGGACTAAGGGGGGCGATCTAGGGCCCTGGTCCTCAGGAAGGCTTTGCAGCCTCTCTGGGTTGCTTTCTTCCCTTTCCCTTGCTTCAGACAGTGTTGCTACAGCCACAGCTGAGCAGCATGTCCACAACTGCCATACTTATACACACACCAGCCCTTGCCAAGCAGAAGTGTGGGAATGGGGTTCCTCTCAGTCAGCAGGAAGGGGAGGCTGTTTCTCAGAGCCCATTTCCCTCCTAGCCATGGAGATGCACCCGCGAATGAGCTCCAGTGCTGAGCAGGTCAGCTTCCTTTTCTCAGAGAGTCAGGGGGCTGTGTGTTCATGTTTTCCTCTGTGGGACTGAATATGAAGGTGAAAAATAGGATTTCTTTTTTTGTCTTTATGCTATTTCTTTGGGCCACTCCCACAGCATATGGAGGTTCACAGGCTAGGGGTCTCATCAGAGCTGTAGCCCCTGGCCTACGCCAGAGCCACAGCAGCACGGGATCCGAGGCACATCTGCAACCTACACCACAGCTCATGACAACGCCAGATCATTAACCCACTGAGCAAGGCCAGGGACCATACCCACAACCTCATGGTTCCTAGTCGGATTTGTTAACCACTGAGCCATGACGGGAACTCCTGAAGTTTGCTTTTTAAATAAATTTAAGTTAAATATGTGTCCCTTTGAAGAATTCATTCCTACTTACAGCAAAGTATGCCTAAGGGTCATGTTTAAAAACATGTTCCCTGAGAATTTTTCTACCTGTATAGAATCCAGTAGTAAAGAAAAGAAAAGGAATACCGCCATGAACTACCACATGAGGTAAAATGAGGTAGGATGTATTGTTTGATGAGAACCTCAGTAGTGTATCTTAATTGTGGAATTTCATCCAAAAAAAACGGAACCAAAACTCTCATAAGATTCAGCAAATCCATTGCTAGGGCTTCTGATGAAAACGAACATCCTAATTTGAAAAGATAGGAGCAGCTCTGTCCACTGAAGTGTCCCTTAGACTTTTTCTCTCACATAACTTCTTTTCACAACAGCGAGTGATAATGTGTAGACCAGCCAGGTCATGGCAGCAGCCTGTGTCCACTGAGGGATGAGTCAAGAAGATGTGGTGTCCATATGCAGTGCAGTGGTATTCGGCCAGAAAAGAGAGTGGCCTCTTGCCATTTGCTGCACCTTGGGTGAGCCTAGAAAGTATTATGCTGAAGGCCACAGTCAGACAAATCAGGATACTATGTGATGTCCCCGATTTGTGCAGTCTAATACCCAAAACCAATGATCAAACACACCAAAGAGTAACAGACTCATAGATACAGGGAGGAAAAGAGGACTCCCATCTCCCTTGTTGTCCTATCAGAAGAGCGATGCATTTGGTCTCTCAATTTTAGATACTTGGGGAGAATCAGCCATGGCAGAGTTGTCTCTCACAGCCTCCCATACCTTACACCCTCCCTGCTTGGCTTGAAATATTGCAGTGCTCTCAGTTTTCTCCAGGAATTGTCTCATGTTCCATGTGGGCTGGTGCTCAGTTTGCTCTCGAGCCAGATTTCATGACACTGTCCCAGGCACTGGTGTGATGAGGGGTTGAATTTTGAGAAGAATACATTTCATCCTAGAACTTTGAGTTAGCTAAAGTTTGTTGCTTAGAAAATTATGAGATACGTGTTTTAAGGCAACCCACTGTTGAAAGTAGGGTGAGTCCTTGTTTCCTAACTGTTCAAGGCATAGTAAGTTTTGTACGTATACAATGACAGGGACACTGTTAATGAAGAACCAGTGGAAAGATAATGAAGTGTACAGATTGTTGCATCCAGAGAAAAATTCTACACACGGTCATTGAGTGAAGACTTTTGCAACTTGATGAACATATGCTTAGTGTGTGGCATTTTACAATTTAATTTCTATAACTACTCCTTTTCTTCTGGACAAATGTTACCTATGGAGTGTAAAAATGTCTGGTGCCTCAACTACCAGAAATGAGTGGAAATGGTATTTCCATCAAAAAATGGGAGCCCTTTTAAATCTCACCATGGTAGGATTTTGCAATTCCCCTAAACGTTGAAGACCCATTATATTTGGGGAGGTCTTTTTCTCTCCAGTAATGTCTTTTCAAAACAGAGAGTAATACTGTTTGATTGTAGGATGCAGTTTTTGAAATAAAATGTTGACCCTGTCCAGGGAAACGGCCACTAGGCTATATAGAGCAGGTGGACCCAGAGGGGGCAGAGTTGCCTTCCCTCTGAAAGTTCCAGGCCTCTGACCAGTTTCCACGGCAATGGAATGCTGCCCACGGAGCCTTGTGGTTCAACTGCCAGTCTGTGAGAAGAGACGTGTGTGTTGGCCACAGCTGGGAGGCTCTCCCCTTCACTGCTCAAGTGTCAGACGATGGGCAACCTTAGCTGTTGTTGCGGAGGTATGTTGCTACTGTTCTAAAGGCTGTTTCCTCAGATGGGTGGTTCATTTTGACTAAACATATTATCTCCATCTTTATCTCCATTGCCACCAGTCTCATCAGTCTCTCAAGCCATAGGTCTGTTATACAGGCTTGCTGTATGACTAAGGTATATCTTAATGCTCCGAGTGAGCCAACTGCCTCAAGTATTTTCCTAAATGTGAGAAAAGACTCGTGTCTCGTGGCAGTTTGAAACACGTTCTCCCAGAGCACAGAGACGGCAAACATGCCCCTCTGCCTTTTTCGAAGCACGAGGCCCTCGCTGTCAGCCCTGCAGTAGACATTCAAAAGAGGGACGTTACAGCGCCACTCTTCTCAGTGTACATGTCGATGTCTTAATGCACATGCTAGCAGTCCAAAGGCAGAGGAATTTCGATGGAGCAAGAAACGGGGATTTTTCAGGTTGGATTTCCCCGGGTTGATGAGGACTAGCCCACTGGCTCTTTGGGTGTTAGCTGGTAGTGTGGTGACAAGGGCCAGTGCCAGCAGGTTAGTGGGGTGAACATTGGGTAAGGAAAGGAAGGAAGGTCTCTCTGGTGATCCTCAGAGAGACCCAGGGTGGGGTCTTCAAGCTGAGGTCTGGAGGGGGTCTCTCTAGGAGGAGCACTGTCCCTGCCACTCTCAGGTCTAGAGAAGGATGAGGAGTGTCCAGAGTATAGAGTGGGTTTGGGTGACAGAAGACTTGCACTCTGGCCCATTGTCAGCCAGACCTTCGTCAAGGTTGCTCAGACTGGTGCTCTGATGCAACGTCAGTGAGACCTGGAGAGTCACAGATTTCCTTTCCTAACCCCGCCCCCCAGCAGGCACTCATCCGGATGGCCACCTCCCCAGTGAGTCCACAGGACTTGATCATCCAGGTGTGGTCTGCCGCAGGAAAGCTGATTCTTGCTAGAGCCGTCATGTGAACTTGAAGGTGTTTTGATCCCTGAGTCAAATTGGGGATCCAAGCAGACCGCTGTTCACATGAGGTGGTCAGCTGGTCACTGTGAAGGGCTGCCAAGGGAAGATTGGGGGAGGATGGGCCGAGTTGGGGTTTGTCTAGTCCTCCAGAGGAGCTCTTTTTGGATGAATGTTTGTATTTTGGGTTGGGGGTCAGAAGATAGAGGCAAAATGTTGGGTAAAGAATTGGACTGCTCTCCTGGCTCTGATATGTTCTCCAGGATCACCCCAGGACATCTTGGGGGCAGCAGGATTCAACAGAGAGAGAGAGAGAGAGAAAGTGGAGTTCTGGATTCAAGCAAGAGTCCAGGGCATGATCTCAGCGCCAAGCAGGCTTCAGTGGTTCAGGGGGATGTGTGACCTGAGGGAACCAACTGCACTCTTGTCCCAGATCTGCTCACACATGATTGGCGCGACTCTTGAGAAGATGCTCTAAGTTTCAGTGCTGTCCACTGGAAGATAGGGGTTCGAGCCCCTGTTTTGAACCCTCTTCCTCTAAAGTGGCATGATGTGCAGATCAGGGAACGTGACAGGAGACATTCTCCCTGAGCCATAAAGCCCCCTTCCCATGGAAAGGCCTTCTCCTGTTTGGTTCTTCCTCACTCTTTAATTATTGTCTGTATCTGGTCTATTTGGAATGTGGGTCTTTTTCTCTCACCTGTCTTGTGTTCTCAAGCAGAGAGTAACACTGTGTGGTTCTGGGATGCATTTTTTGAGACAACATGTTGACCCTGCACTGCCATCCCTGTCCGTAGAAAGACACATTAGTCTAGACAGAGCAGGTGGGCCCAGAGGGGGCAGAGTTGCCTTCCCTCTGAAAGTTCCAGGCCTTGACTGGTTGCCACAGCAATAGGATGATACCCACGGGGTCCTGCGGTCCAACTGCCACTCTGTGAGTGGAGAGGTGTGTGTTGGGCCACAACTGGGAGGCTCTCCCCTTCACCCCTCAAGAGTTGGACGATGGGCAACCTGAGCTGTTGTTGGGGAGGTATGTTGATACTGATCTAAAGGCTGTTCCATCAGATGGCATAGTTTACCCTGATGGAAAATGTTCTCTGATTTTTTTTTTCATTTCCACCACTTCAATTTGTGTACAGAGATGTAAATCTCTTATACAGCCATTTTGTATTACTCTTAAGATTTTTAATTATTTCTTCCTGGTTGGGCGCCTCAATTTTTTTCTTAATTTATACAATACTCCTTCCTATTTCCCATGTACAAACCTTCTCCCATCACACTAACCCTGGTAATACCCTACTCTGCCTTTATTCAGTGCAGAGGGACCCTGATTCCATTCTTCAATACACATGATGGAAATGGGCATTTATAGCTCCACTCTTCTGAATGCACATATCAACGTCTGAAGCCACATAATTGCAATTTTTTTTTGTCCCTTTTGCTATTTCTTGGGCTGCTGCCACGGCATATGGAGGTTCCCAGGCTAGGGGTCGAATCGGAGCTGTAGCCGCCAGCCTACACCAGAGCCACAGCAACTCGGGATCCAATCCATATCTGCAACCTACACCACAGCTCAGAGCAATGCCGGATCTTTAACCCACTGAGCAAGGGCAGGGACCGAACCTGCAACCTCATGGTTCCTATTTGGATTCGTTAACCACTGCTCAACAACGGGAACTCCCAATAATTGCATTTTAAATGTAGAAATTGATTGTAAGGAGTGAAACTTGGATTTTCAAGTAGGATTTCCATGGGTTGATGATGATAAGCTCCCTGGGTAGTTGGCTATTCGCTGGTAGTGTGCTGAGAACACACAGTGCTGGTAGGTTCGTGGGGTGACCATTTGGTAACTGAGGGAAGGAGGGTCCGACTGGTGATCCACAGAGGGAGACTTAGGGTCAGGTCTTCAAGCTGAGAGTCTCTAAAGGGTCCCTTTTAGAGGATAGAAGACTATCCCTGCCACTGCAGGGTCTGAAGAAGGATGAGGAGTTTCCAGGGTACAGATTGGGTTTGGGTGAAGAATGACTTGAGCTCCTGCTCATTCTCAGCCAGACCTTGGTCCAGGCTGCAGAGGAGGAGCTCAGACTCCTATTGCTGTACAGCAGCAAGGGGTACAACATTGTCAGTCAACAGTATTTTCATCACAACAATTTTTTAAAGAAAATTGTGTGAGACATTGACAGTCAGAGATTTTAATTTACTAAACAGTCAGAGCACTGGCCCAGATGGTCTCCTCCCGAGTGAATTCCCAGGAACCTCTTATCCAGGCATGATTAGCTGAAGGGAAGCTCATTCTTGGCATTCAGTCGAGACTGTTCTAAGCTCTGAGCCATCTTGGGAGTGAAACAGACCCCTAGTCGCTGGAGGTTGTCAGCTGGTTGTCATGAAAGTGTAATGTGATGCAGTGGATGACATGAAGATTTGGGGGAGAATGCCTGGGTTGGAGTATCCACGGAGCCAGGGCAAAGCCTCGGTCCTTCAGAGGGGCTTTGTTTGGAGGAAAATGTTGGATTCAGATCAGGGATTAAAGCATGGAGACAAAGGGCTGGATAAGGGTTTGGACTGATGTCTTGGTTCAGCATCTCCTGCAGGGAAGGCATCAGAGCTTGCCCACTAAAACCTTGGGATGGGAGGACTTGTGGGAGAGTGAGAAGATCTCTTGATTCAAGGGTCCAGGGCATGGTCTTGGCCCTGAGCAGGTGTCCGGCCTTCAGGGTTCAGGGATTTCTGTCCTCAAGGAACCAACTACATTCTTGGCCCACATCCATCCTTCAACATTGCCATGATTCTTGGCAAGTTAGTCTAAAGTTCAATGCCCTCTACTGTCAAATCAGGCTTACACTCTCTGGGTTGCACCCCCTTCGCCTGCAACCGGGCCACCTTGGGGATGAGAGGAGATGATGAGAGAGACGCTACATGACCTGGAAAGCTTCCTTCCCATGATGTTCTTCCATACTCTCTTGCTGTGGAGCTATTCAAACCCCCTCTTTTGATCCAACCAGCCCCAAGACTCAAGCTTATGCAGGTAGTCATTCAATGAAACCAATCCCAAATGTTAACAAGAGATCCGTGGATAAACCAAAGGCAGTATGAATCCACATAGGAATAAAATTCTACCGGAGAAAAAATTGTAATTATGTTAAATATGTTGCTACATGGATGATCCAAAATGAAACACACTTTTAACAATAGTGAAGTCAGACAGACACAGGAAAAGAAATATTGAACAATTCAACATATAGGCGGTAAGTAGATTAGGCAGATTGTCAAAGGTGGAAAGTAGAGAGGGCTAAGACTTGGCAGCAGGGCTGAAGGGGGAGTCATTGCTGAATGGGTGCAGAGGTCCTATAAGTTATGATGAGAAAGGTTGTTATGGACAGTGGTGCAAAGTACATGGCTTGTGAAGGCATGCCCGACCCCTGAATTTCCTATTGCCAAAGTATTCCAAAGAGAAGCATTATGTATCTAAGAAAAGAAAAGAGGTGAAACATCCCAGAGGATGGCGTGTGAACACAGGAGCACCCTGTGGGAAGAGTAGGGAAGCTGAAATGATCTCCTGCCATTTCAGAAGATGGAGGAATGT
>SFGN01000003.1 GCA_004556565.1 Lachnospiraceae bacterium
TTCCTCCTGTTCGTTATAAGTCGTAAGGAAGATATTATACCACATCTGGGACATTTTCATATATGGTATACTAGGACATTATCATAAATGGCTTATAATTATCTGAATTGTTTCGTGAAGTAATAAGATAAATGCGAAATGAGTGATACAACTCACTTCGCATTTTTAATTTTTATAAGAAATTGATAAATGCGTTGGAGTGATTATTCACTCTGACGCATTTATTTTTTTGCCTAAAAACAGAGGAGGTGGAGAGCAATGGCAACCAATAAGCGACCGAGAAAAGCGTACAAGCGAATCGGATTCGAGGACAGAAAGAGAATCGAAGTGCTGAACGCACAGGGCAAAACCGTAGATGAGATGGCAATGGCAATCGGTGTTCACTCGGCTACCATGTACCGGGAACTCGCCAGAGGTGGAGATCCGTACCGAGCAGAGGTCGCACAGCATTCCATCTAAGCAGAAGGGAGCAAGTGGAATGGAAGAACTGGATATTAAAACCGCCATTCAGATAGCAAAGATACTGGCAGCAGCACCGGACGAGAGAATCCCCATGATACTGGATGTATTCAGCAAGGCACAGGTTGATATAAGCGGCCTTGATGAACTGGCAGAATGGAGGGCACTCGACAAGCAGACCGCACTGATCGATACCGACACCTTCGTGCAGGAACTCATCGCAGGCAGAGATGCAACAGACGGAGAGTACAGAATCGAAGTACCGGAATTCAATCACTACTGCAACAGCAAGGGAGTAAGTGCCAGATACGCAAGGAAGCACCTGTATGAAAAAGGACTGCTCCGAAGCAGCACTGACAATGGCAAAACAAATTATACCTGCCCAGTACAGGATGCAGGGAAAACCAAACGATGCGTATGCATCACACCAAACAACTGAATAAGAGAGAAATATACTGGCAGGCATCGACCAGTATAAAAACCGATAGGTAGGAGCGAGCCGCCGCAGAAAGTCGCTCCGGCAGCAGGAAATGAGCCTGCATGGATGGCTGTCGTAATTGGGGTAGGGAACGCAGACCCAAGTAAAATAACAACGGTTCGGAGGCAGATGAGAACACGCAGAGAGAGAATACCGAGAGCATGGATGCGTGGGTGCGATTTAACACTCGGTAGCGGGGAATGAAAAAGACCGCACTGCAGGCGACCAGTACAGCTACCCCAAAGGATACTCAGGGAGCATGAACGGAACAGTTACTCTTCAAAGCCTTGGAGAACCTGTTCCATGCCAGACCCAAGAAGCCTAGAGAGCATAATGAGGTACTGGTAAAAGTCAAGTAAATATAAAGGAGAGAGCATATGAAACAGCCAAAGAAACTGACAAGGAATCAGAAAGAGTTACTGGTCAAGAAGGGGATGAACCCAGATGACTATATGCTCCATTCAGAGGATGAGAATGAGATGATCCTCTACAACAAGAAGGAAAAGAGACTGGAGGCAGTCGAAAAGTAAGCAGGAGGTGTAAGACGGTTTGAAACTCAGTAGGAGACAGAAGCGGATTCTGAAAAGAAGGCTGAAACGCATAGCAGGGGATGCGGTGGCAGTATTAGTGGGAGCGGGAGTGTTTGTCGGATTGTTTATCGCATGGGTAAGCGAACCAATGACAGACTGGAGTGAGTACATAGAGGAAAACCACATAGGCATGGTGCAGGTGGAAGGCTCGAATACATGGCTGACACAGGAAGAATATGAGCAGATGTGCAGGGAGCGTGACGCATACAAGGCAGCAGAGCAGGCAGAGGAACAGTCCTTTTACAACGCAGTCCTTCAGAGAACTGAGACACCAGTACCAACAACCACGGCATCAATCGTGAGCATGGACTGGGATGCGGATGACTCCTACAGATTAGCGAAAATCGCCATGGCAGAAGCAGAGGGCGAGGACACCGAAGGAAAAGCACTGGTCATACTGGTTGTGCTGAACAGAGTATGGAGCGATGACTTCCCGGACACCATCGAGGGAGTGATCACAGAGGACAAGCAGTTCACTGCATACGAGAACGGCAGATACGACATGGTAGAGCCAAGTGCGGACTGCTACAAGGCACTGGAAATGGTGCAGGTAGAGCACTGGGATGAGAGCCACGGAGCGACCTACTTCGAGAGAACCACAGACGAAGCCACATGGCATAACACCACACTGACAAAATTATTCACACACGGCAACCATACATTCTACACCGAAAGGAAGTAACCAACAATGAAAATGGCAATGAAGGACGGTCAGATCCTTATCAGAGAAGCCGACAATGTCCAATTCACAATCATAAAGAGTTGGGGAAAGATGAAGTGGAGCAGGCAGACGCAGACACTGAGCGGGCCGGCAGACATTGAACTGCTGAATAGACTGGCAGGACTTGTAAACTTGCCACCATCCATAGAAGCAGAGCGAAAGAAGCTGAACGAAGTAATGGCAGCAGTCGACCGGGAACGCATGAATCCGAAGCCAGAGCCACTCGTTCCACCGCCAGTCAAGGTGTCGCCATTCACGCACCAGGTGCGAGGATACAACATGGCACTCATGACATTCGGACTGGTAGACCCACCGAAACCAAAGGAGGATGACAAGTGATACATATCAAAGAAACTGAAATCATCCCACTTATTACAGTCGCCAAAGAAGGATATACACAGATGATATCCGAGGGCGAGCCACAAAAAGTGGAAATGGCAGAAAAGATAGAGGAAGCACTCACGCAGGCAATGGATATCATATACGACTACCAGAGCATGGTGGATGAGCATAAGCGGATGATTGAGAAATACGAAACGGAGACACCTGCGATACACAGAGGAATGGATGTCTATCAGTGTCCTGCCTGTGGAAAGAGAACGTCAAGAAATCACACGCACTGCCACTGGTGCGGAAAGAAACTGGGGTGGGGCAGATGAAGCAGGAAATAACAATGGGGTCTTTGTTTTCTGGAAGCGGTGGATTTGAACTGGCAGGATCGATATTCGGAATCAAACCGATATGGGCAAGCGAGATAGAGCCATTCCCGATACTGGTAACAACAAAGAACTTTCCAGAGATGAAGCACCTCGGAGACATCAATAAATTAAACGGTGCAGACTTAGAGCCAGTGACCATCATCACAGGCGGCTCTCCTTGCCAGGACATGAGCATAGCAGGGAAGCGTGAAGGATTGGATGGCTCGCGAAGCAATCTGTTCCGTGAGCAGATAAGAATCGTAAAGGAGATGAGAGAAAGTGACAGAGCAGCAGGCAGAACAGGAAAGCAGATCAGACCGAGATACATGGTCTGGGAGAACGTGCCGGGGGCATTCAGCAGTAACAAGGGCAAAGACTTCCAAGCCGTCCTCCAAGAAATCGTCAGCATCACAGACGAAGAAGCCAATGTACCTCTCCCTCCGAAAGGAAAATGGCAGGCAGCCGGATGCATCATGGGCGACCATTTCTCCATCGCTTGGCGAGTGCTTGATGCCCAATACTGGGGAGTCCCCCAAAGAAGAAAGCGAATCTACCTTGTCGCAGATTTTGGAGGAAACACCGCACCAAAAATACTATTTGAGCGAGAAGGCTTGTCTGGGAATTTTACGGAGAGCCGAGAAGCGTGGCAAAGAACTGCCGGAGATATTAAGACTGGCACTCATAAGACAGGCGCAGATGATGTCGAATGTTATGACATCAGCGACAGACGCAGAGTAGCCGACAGGAGTGATGTATCACCAACGCTCACGACCAAAATGGGGACCGGCGGAAACAATGTACCCATCGTATTAGAAAACCATCCACAGGACAGCAGAGTGACGATAGCAGAGGACGGCAATGCGCCAACGCTGACCAGTCGAATGGGAACAGGTGGGGGCAATGTGCCAATGATAATGTATGAAGCAAAGTCGGTAGACCAGAGGAACTTTGCACTGGGAAATGACAAATCTGAGACACTCCATGGAAACGGACATGGAAGTTCTGTTGGAACAATCATCGAGCCAGTCACCCTTCAGATTAGAAGTGGATGTGAGGGGGGGGGCAAAGGTGCATTGATACAGAGAAATAAGAGCGCAACACTCAGTACACACAACACGCAGACCTTATTCGACCCGATCCCGATAGCAGACAAGGCAACCAGATACAAGGGCGGTGGCGACACAAGGAACAATGACGGATCTGCCAACGGACTTGGTATCGGAGAACCGGGAGCACCTGCAAATACACTCACGGCAGCAGACAGGCACGGAGTGGCATGCTTCGCACAACAGGCAATTGGAATATACGAGGAATCAGAGAAAGCATCCTGCTTAAAACGAAGAGATTACAAGGACAGTACAGACCTCATCCTCTGGATTTTGGAATACATCGTCCGAAGGCTCACACCATTGGAATGTTGCAGGCTGCAGGGTTTCCCGGATAACTGGGCAGAGGAACTCGGAATACCAGAGCCGACACAGGAAGAAATCGACCACTGGCGAGAGGTATTCCGAACACAGATGGAAGCCATGGGAGAGATCAAAAAGGAAAAAACAGATAATCAGATCCGAAAGTGGCTGAAAGACCCGGAGAGCGACTCAGCCAAATATAAGATGTGGGGCAATGGAATAGCACTTCCGTGTGCAATGTTTGTGATGGAAGGAATCGCCGTGATACTAAGCGAGGAGGATGCAGATGAGCAGAAATAACAGAGATTACATATCCTGTCGAAACCCCGCAGCAACCAAACAGCAGAAAGCAGGTTGGAACAGGATGGTGCGAGATTTGGAGCACCGCAAAGCAAAAGAAAATGATAACAGGAAGGAGGTAAGAACCAATGGCAGAAACGCATAAAGGCTTCGGTCTGCTCTTCGAAATGGGATGCGGAAAAACACTGACTGCAATCATGATAGCAGGCACAGCTTACCAGATGGGTAAGGTGGAAAAGGTACTTGTAGTAGCACCAACCTCCGTCTGCTCTGTATGGCCCAAGGACTTCGCAGAATTCGCAGACTTTAAAGCGAACATAAAGGTACTGCTCGGAGACAAGAACCGCAGACTAAAGCTGTTAAATGACCTCGACAATTTCCCATTCAAGGCACTGAAGGTAGCCGTTATCAATTATGAATCCACATGGAGAGATGGCATATTTGACGCATTGTACGAATGGGATGCAGATATGATCATCTGCGATGAAAGCCAGAGAATAAAGACACATGATGCAGAGCAGTCCAAAGCAATGCACAAACTGGGAGACCAGGCACGATATAAACTCATCCTGTCCGGAACTCCGGTACAGAATAATGCAATCGACCTGTATAGCCAGTACCGCTTCCTTGACCCTACAATCTTCGGAACGAACTTCTATCAGTTCCGAAACAGATATGCAATCATGGGTGGATTTAATAATCGGCAGATTGTGGGATACAGAGATCTCGACCAGTTAATCCAGAAAGAGCACTCCATAGCATACAGAGTGACCAAGGACGAAGCACTCGACCTGCCGGAGCAGACATTCCTACAGAGATACATAACGATGTCAGCAAAGGAAAAGAACATCTACGACCGCATCAAGCGTGAGAGTTTCGCAGAATTGGAAAGCGGTGGTCAGATCAGCGCAACAACAGTGCTGACAAAACTGCTCCGCCTGCAGCAGTTCACTGGTGGATTTTTAGTGGCAGATGGAGAGGAAAAGCCACAACTGGTCAGCAAGGGAAAGCTGAACGCACTGGAGGAAATCGTGGACGATTATGTGGTTGACGCAGGAAAGAAACTGGTAATCTTCGCACGATTTAGACCGGAGATAGACATCATCGGTCAGATGCTGAAAAAGAAGAAACTCCGCTATGGAGAAATATACGGAGATGTGAAACTGGAGAACAGGGGAGACATCGTCAAGGACTTCCAGACAAACCCGGAAACAATGGTATTCCTTGCACAGATCGATACTGCAGGACTTGGAATCACACTCACGGCCGCAGACACCTGCGTGTATTATTCGGTCAATTTCAACTACGCAGCGTACAGTCAGAGTCTTGCCAGAATCCACCGTATCGGTCAGAAGAATGCCTGCACTTACATCCATCTCATTACAGAGGGAACGATAGACGAGGTGGTGCTGAAGGCACTGGCAAAGAAAGAAGATCTGGCAAAAACAGTCGTGGATACGTGGAGGGATTATTTCTAATGGGTGGACGCAAATGGACAGATGAAGAACTAATCCTCCTCGAAGATCTGACAGAGAGGTATCCACTGGAAACAGTGGCAAGGCGACTGAACAGAACCAAGGAGGCTGTGTTTCTAAAAAGGCAGCGAATGGGGATAGGTGGATACACAGCAAATACAGATATGCTGACCAGAAACACCGTCTCAAAAATCCTTGGGATTGAAAATCGCACCCTGCAGTACTGGGAGAGAAAAGGACTAAAAAGCTACCGGAAGCGACCATATGTGATGTACCGACAGGAAGATATCATCAGATACATGAGAGAACACCCAGACGACTGGAATGCGTCCAGAGTTACTGATGACACAATGTTCATGCGTTACGACTGGTACAAAGAGAAAAGGAAAACTGATATATCACACAAATACAACTGGACGAAGGAAGAAGTCAGAAGGATGCATTACCTCAGACACGAAGGGTACTCCTTAAGGGAAATCGCAGAAATGATGAACCGCTCGGAATCGAGCATAAAATACAAACTTTACAGGAGGAGCAATAGTGAAGATTGATATTTTTAATCCAGAAACAAAATACGACATCCTCTACACGGACCCACCGTGGCAGCAAGGCAGGGGCGGAAAGAAAGCAGCCAGACCAAACAGCACAGGAACGACAGTCCCATATGAGACGATGGATGTTCCGGTAATTATGGAACTGCACCGCTATGTTACAAACGAACTCATGAATGAAAAGCACAATGTGTTCATGTGGACGATTGATAAATACCTGCCGCAGACAGAGGAAATCATGAGCCTGCTTGGATATAAACTCCACGCAAGGCTGATATGGGATAAGGGCAACGGACCGGCACCCGCATACACAGTGCGGTTCGCACATGAGTACCTGCTATGGTTCTACAAGAAGGGAAACATCATACTCCCGGAAAAGGACAAGCGTGGAGCATTTTCCACGGTACTCAGAGAGAACAGCAAACGGCATCACAGCCAGAAACCGGAATGTGCCTATCAGATGTTAGAAACATTCTTCCCACAGGCAAAGAAACTGGAACTCTTCGCAAGGGCGGAGCGTGACGGTTGGGACCAGTGGGGAAATGAATTATAAAATCAAAGGAGGAGCAACAACATGGAAACAGTAATGACACTGGACGACAAAGTCAGAGCCTACAAGGTACTGCTCGACAAGAAGGATGAGTTAGCAGAGCAGACCAAGGCAAACAATGAGGAACTCAAGAACCTCGAACAGGAGATTGCACAGCAGATGGTGGATGAGGAAAAGCCAGACACTACGGTGGATGGTTACAAGTACAGCCTGCAGGAGAAAACGAGATACTCCAAGATCTCGGAAGAAAAGCTGATGGAAAAAGGCTTGGTATTCTTCGATGTTTTGAGAGAACAGGGATTCGGACACCTTATCACAGAGCGAGTAGATCCACGAACACTCGACTCCGCCATGAACAATCTGACAGCAGAGAATGATGGAGAACTCCCGGAAGAACTGGCAGAGGTACTCTCCGTTTATTCGGAACTGAAGGTATCAAAAAGAAAAGCCAACACAAAGGCTCTGAACAGGGCAAAGAAAGCACAGGAGGTATAAGCCATGGCAGATTATGAACAGATGGAAATTGATGTAACACTGGAAAGCGACCGTGACCTCAAAGAGAATATGCAGGCGACAGCAAAATTCGCACTTGGTCAGATCATGGAGTATCAGCACCCGACCAAGGTAAAGAACCGTCACGAGGGATACGGAATCGCAGCAGAGGGATATGCGTCCCTGCAGGGAAAGATGAAGTCCACAAAGACAGACATGGATGATTTTATTAAACTCCTGCCAAATGGAGATGGCGATGTCCTCAATGTGGTAGGAAGCCTTTATAATTCAGCGGTCGAGGTAGCCGTGGAATCCATCAAACTGGCGGCGCAGGCACAGAGAATCATGGACGATCTCTACTATGGAGAAGGCGGAAAGCCTACACCGATGGAAGAATACCTGGATGAGCAGGAAACAGGAGAAACCGGAGACGATGGCTTCGAGGAAGCAGAAAACAACAAAGAAGATGCAGAGGAAATGGAGGAATAAGACATGGCAAAGAATGAGGTAGCAACAACTGAAAAGAAATTCGAACTGGTAACAATTGCCGGAGAACTGGCGGAAGCAATCGCAGAGGAAATGGATGGACTGGGAAGTATCCCATTTGAGAGAGCAAAGATCCCAAGCGGTGGTGGTCTTGCATTTGAACTTCCGGGAGAGACTGAGGACGAGCCTGTGATGAGCACGGAACTCACAGGAGTAATCCTGCACCATCACCCGGTAAACGCATACTGGGCAGAACAGTATAGTGGCGGAAATGAGCAGCCGGACTGCTCAAGCTATGACGGAAAACAGGGAGTGGAGCGTGAGACAGGCGAAATCCACGACTGCAGCAAGTGTCCACACAACCAGTTCGGAAGTTCCGGAGCAGGAAAAGCCTGCAAGAACATTCACAGGTGTTACATCCTGCAGGAGAACAACCCTGTGCCAATTATCCTTGCACTGCCTCCAACATCTCTGAAATACATCAGAGATTACATCGGAAAACGAATCCTCCTCAAAGGACTCAGATGCTATGAAGCCGTGACCAAGATCACTCTGAAAAAAGAAAAGTCTGCGGACGGCATCACATATTCCAGAGCAGCATTCACATTTGTGAGCAAACTGACGGATGAGCAGAAGGCAGAAGCAAAGGCAATGGCGGAGAATGTGAAAGCAATGGCAGGAAATATCCCAGAAGTGGATGAAGCAGACTACAACACAGGAGCCGCCGTTGATGCGTCAGAGTTCCAGAGCGTAGAGGGAAACGAAAACCTGCCATTCAACTAAGGCAGACTAAGCCGGGAGCGGAAACGCTCCTGGCATTACATAAGGAGGCACACCATGCAGAAATTATTTGATAATTGGACCGGCAACAGAGATGATCAGTGTTTAATGCCGGGAGACATCGTGGAAGCAACCATGATTTATAACTTTAGAGAGAACGCAGGAAACCAGAATGACCTCATGATACAGATGAGCGAGGTCGCAGACATCATAGGAAACCTGCCAATATATGACACCATATACAAAGAGAACAGATACTCGCCATGGAAGTACGCAGGACAGTGCTATCCGGGAGAGTTAAAAAACAGAAACCCGGCACTTATGCCGATGTGTTACATCTGCAGCAGATACAGGGCAGATACCAGAGAAGAACTGGAAGAGAATATAAAAGTAGCAAAGTGGGCAGCAAGCAAAGTGGTCAGCGAAGGAAAGATCCCGATCGCACCGCACCTTTACTTCCCAAGATTTATGGATGACTCTATCGCAGAGGAACGATACTTCGGAATGGAAGCAGGAAAGCGTCTGATGATGCAGTGCAGGGAATTCCTCGTAGTGACCGTGGAGAATGTGATCAGCGAGGGAATGAATGAGGAAATCGACTACATGACGAACAAACTCATGATGCAGGGCAAGTCAATCAATTTCACAAGACTTGGACTGGAACAGGTAATACTTAATAGATTGGAGCGATAATATGCAGCAGGCAGCGGAGGTCGATTTAGACCGTCTGGTAGATTATAAAACTGAATACTGCTCCGTTATCAAAAAACACAAGATCACAGGCGACAACCTAACAGGTTTGTGTCCGTTTCATGACGACCGTGCAAATTCATTCTCGGTAGACTTAAAGACCGGAATGTGGCACTGCTTCGCAGAAGATGAGGGCGGAAACTTCGTCACATTTTATGCAAAGCTGAATGGACTGGATACCAAGGAAGCCTATAAGCAGATACTGGAAAAGTATGGAGCATTGAATGAGCCGCAGGAGAAACCAAAAGAGAAGAAAACAGGACTGGATCACTACACCGTGTCCCAGTATTCATTCGAGAAGCGTCTCCCAGAGGACTGGCTGAAAGAACAATGCTGCCTGCAGACAAAGAAAGACCGAAACGGAGTCCAGTATTTATACATACCATACTTTGACGCAGAAAGAAATCTGGCACTGCACCGCAAGAGATACGGCGGAAAGCAGTTCCGGTGGGAATATGGAAAGACCGAGAAACTGTGCATGTACGGATTGTGGCAGATAGAAGCCATAAGGAACATCGGATACGCAGCACTGGTAGAGGGCGAAAGCGACTCACAGTCCATGTGGTACATGGGAATCAGCACACTTGGAATACCGGGAGCGTCCATGATGCGTGCGGAATGGGCAGGAGTTCTGCAGGATTTGAAATTATATATCCATGTAGAACCGGACAAGGGCGGGGAGGCATTCCTTGCCAAGGTCACAAGAGCACTCCGGGAAGGAAGATTCGTAGGAGAAGTATACAAATGGAGCTGCCGGACACTCGGATGCAAGGACCCATCGGAAGTTTATATGAAGTATGGAAAAGAGGAAGCCACCGACAAGATCCGAAAAGCAATCAGTAACGCAGAGCAGATAGACATAGATGAAGATAACATCCCGGAAGCAGTAGAGGGAGCACCAGTAAACCTAAGACAGCCGGAAGGATGGATATATTCAGACAAAGGAATCAGCATGATCGATGAAAAGAAGTATGCGCCAGTCATGGTATGCAGAACACCAATCATCATCACGCAGAGACTCCGAAGCATGGAGACAGGAGAGGAAAAGATAGAGATAGCATTCAAAAGAGATGGTCAGTGGCATAAAGCAATATACCCACGAAGTACCATCTTCACATCCAGGGCAATCACAGCATTGGCAGACTTGGGATGCACCGTTACATCGGAGAATGCAAAACACATCGTGAAGTTCCTATCGGCACTGGAAGCCGAGAACATAGACATCATAAAGAAAGCAGACTCCACAAGCACATTCGGATGGCAATCCGGAAAGCGATTTGTACCGGGGCACGACAAGGATATTGTTCTGGACATAGACCCATCGCAGAGAGGAATGGCAGCGGCATACTGCCAGAACGGAACGATGGCAGACTGGCTCAAAATGATAAAACCACACAGGAGCAGAGACAAGTTCCGGTTTATACTGGCGGCTAGTTTCACAGCACCGCTCCTGCGGATCATAAAGCAGAGAATATTCTTCGTTTACAACTGGGGAGGTTCAAAGGGCGGAAAGACCGCAGCATTAAAAGCAGCACTCTCCGTATGGGGCGACCCGGAGCGACTGATGGTAAATTTCAACGCAACGCAAGTAGGCTTGGAAAGAACCGCATCATTTTATTGCGACCTGCCACTTGGAATAGACGAAAGACAGTTGGCAGGAAACAATCAGAATTCACTGGAAAAAATCGTGTATATGATTGCCAGTGGTACAGGAAAGATACGAGGTGCAAAAAGCGGTGGTATCCAGGCAACACATACATGGAGAACCGTGGCTCTGGCAACCGGAGAAGAACCGCTGTCAACGGAAACATCGCAGACAGGTGTCAGCACCCGTGTGCTTGAGATATACGGAGGACCATTTGACGATGAAAGAGAAGCCTCCATCATGCATCAGCAGTCTGGAATGAACTGCGGATGGGCGGGGCCGGCTTACATCGGAATGTTACTGCACACGGACGAAAGAAGCATCGTGGAAAAATACGATGAGATGACACAGTATGTGTACCAGATCAGCAGAGGAAAGAGCGGATCGCACATTGCAGGAATCGCAGCGGTGGCACTGACGGACGCAATCATCGACACATGGATATTTAATGGCGGAGAATGGCTGAAACGGTACGAAAATGGAGAATTTGATACGGAATCAGCCAAAACCAACACAGAAAAACTGCAAATTGACACGGAATCGTGGGAAAGAGCCAAAGAGATGGCAAAGAACATCCTGCAGGAGCAGATGAACGCAGACACCGGGGATGTCAATGAGAATGCAACCCAGTTCATAGTGGACTGGATACTGAGTAACAAGGACAGCTTCGGGGAGAAAGCATTCGGAACGTGCCTTGGTATGATCCAAAACAAGAACGCATACATCTTCCCATCCATGTTGACGCAGGCACTCACAAAAGCAGGGTACTCCTCCAGAAAGACACTGAAATACCTCGCAGACAAAGGTTTGATAGGAGTGTCAGTCCTTAAGGATGGCAGCACCAAGAATTCAGTGACGAAATGGTTCAATAACCGAAACTGCAGATTTGTGGAATTCCATCTGGGCGACCTTGCAGAGGAAAAGGACCCATTGATGGAGGAGGAAGAAATCGCAGAACAGATGAAGCCGCAGCAGATGAGCATACCAGGAACTGCTGACGGATGGCAAACAATATCAGATGAAGATGCAGATAAGCTGCCATTCAATTAGTCACAGAATTGGCGATTTAGTCACAAAAATCATGGAGCAGAAAAAATTGTGTGACTGAAAAAAGTGTGACAAAAATCGCTAAAAAGTTATAAAAAACCTTAAAAAACCGCACACCTAAAATTAGGTGTTTAGTTAGGTGTTCGGTTAGGTGTTTAGTAAAAAACCCAGTAAAATCAAGGCTTTTAATAACAACTAAACACCTAAAACACCTAAATCAATTTTTTTATTGTATTTACGGAAAATTGTGTGACTGCATGAAGGCTTAGTCACAGAAATCACTAAAAAAACATGGTGTATTTCAAAAATTAGGTGTTAGGTGTTTAGTAACCACGACAAAGCCAGCAAAATCAAGGGTTTCACACTGAACACCTAAATGAACACTTAGGTGTGCGGTGGAAAAATCGGGAATTAGGTGTTCGGAGAAAGAAAGGGGCGGTGTGAATGGAGAATGAGAGTAATCCAAATGACGAAGAAAAACTGAAAGCGTTACTGGAGACGCTGAGGAAGAATGATGAGAATGTTCCAAAGGAACTCCTTCAGACAAAGTACAAAAAACCGTACCGGGAACTAAAGGGCAGCATCAAGGAAGTGGCAGACCGGATATCCGGACACAGACTCCGAGAGGGAATCGTCATAAAAGCAGATGAAGCCGGACAGGTTCTCATGAAGCAGATCCAAACAATGCTCGATGATAAAAGGAACGCAGGAGCAGGCAAGGAACTCGGCAGGGCACTCTACAAAGAATACAGTCTGGAGAAGTTCCTGCAGACGGTGGAAGAAATCAGAGTGGAAATATGGAATCTGTGGATACCTTACTGGCAACAGCACTGCTGCCTATACGCAGCACCGGAGTGCTTCGAGGAAAACGGACCACCGCCGAAGATATACAACGATTTAACAGGAGAATTCCTCGTAGACCAGGAACGAAACATCTGGGAGAAGAAACCAGAATGGGAATCAGAACAAAGAATGATCATCACAGCCGGAGCGTGTCACATTCTGGCTGAAGGATTAAAAAACAAGGAGGAGCAAAACAATGGATAACAGACAGGAAAACATTAACAGATTTGAAGCAGAGATGGCAAAGGTAAAAAGAGACGGAGTGGACAGGCTGATGGCATTCATCAGAAAGAGCGATATGTACGCAGCACCTGCGAGCACAAGATTCCACCTTTCAGTAACGGGCGGACTGCTGCAGCACTCACTCAATGTACTGGATGCATTAAGAGCAAACCTCACGCAGAACGATGACGGCACATACACATATGATGTCGCAGGAGTTCCGGTAGCAAGAGTTACAGAGGAAAATGTGATCATAATGGCATTGCTCCATGACATCTGCAAGACATACTTCTATACAACGGAAATCAGAAACCGCAAGGTCAATGGAAAGTGGGAGCAGTACGAAGCATTCGCCGTGGATGATAAAATCCCATACGGACACGGAGAAAAGTCGGTAATGATGATCGAGGAATACATGAAGCTTCAGCCAGTAGAACGATATGCCATCAGATGGCACATGGGATACACCGAAGCCGACACCTTATCATTCAACAATGCTATCGACAAGTATCCAATGATCTGGGCACTGCATTCCGCAGACACACAGGCAAGCCACTTCATGGAAACCAACGAGGGAAACAAACTGGCATACGCAGACAACGGATCAGCGGAATATGCAGATCAGCCGACCATGCAGGAAGCAACCGCTCCAGTATTTGAGGAGGCGACACCAGTATGAGCATGATGGAGCTGTTATACCAAATGAGGGAGAGAGCCAGGGCGAAAAAAGAAAAGAAGAAAAGCCTGCCATGGTTCTGTATCATCATTTCGGATAGATGCAAAGAACCGGATAAGCCTTGCACTGAGCGCAGGGTTTATCTGGAACACAAAGATGAAATCGAAAAGGAGATGGAAAGACATGATCATCGAAGTAATACCGAAACCGGAACACGGAAAAGAAGCAGCACTGATTACTGATAAGACTGGCAAATATGTACGAGCCGTCACAATGGCAGGCGACCTCGCAGAGGAAGTCGCAAAAGGGAATATGTACTTCAATGCCATAGAGAAAGACGGAAAACTCCACATTACAGGGAGAGTGTCCGCCAGATTTTAAGGAGGCAGACGATGACAGCAAAGAACGCAGAGGGGTATCCAGACCCAACAGCAGAGGAAGCAATCCGCCATGTAATGCGTGGCGGAAAACTGGATTATACATCCTTCAGAACCTACGAGGAACTGCAGGACTACACCATAAAGCATAACAAGGGTATAAACACCAGAGAAGCGGCCGACAAATTCATCCGTGAGAAGATGCCGAAGGAAAGCTACTTCCAAAAGAAAATCCTCGACTGGATAAAGGATAACGCACCAAATGCAATCGCCTGGAAAGAAGCAGCCGGCCCGTACTCCAGACAGGGAATCCCCGACATTACCTGCGTCATCAATGGTAGGTATTACGGATTTGAGGTCAAGCGGCCATTCATTGGGGTACTAAGTAAAATACAGGAGCAGACGATAAAGCGGATTCGAAAAGCGGGCGGAAGGGCGGAAGTTGTCTCTTCAGAAAAGGAAGTAGCAGAAATCCTGCTGCCGGAACTGACAAAGAAATAGCAAGGGAGCAAACAAAAATGAGAGTAGCAATCGAACCGAGAAAAGCAACTGACCGTGGCGGATATTACTGTATGCCGTTAAGGGTAAATGTGCCGACAGGACACAAGGACTGGAAGCTGACTAAGTGCCCGGAGTGCGGTGCACAGTGTTGGGAGCTGCCACTGGTAGAAGTAGCCAAGGCGCAGGGAGCAAAAGGACTCTGCACCATGTGCGCTTTAAAGAAGGGAGTGAGCGGAAGATGAATGATGATGAAAAGCGTTGCTGCGGCACCTGCCTCCACCACAAGCCATCATGGGAAACAGGACACCTCAGTGGATGGCACTGCAACAACTGGATGGCAGACGCATACGGATGTCCGACAGAGTACGAGGACGAATGCGAGGACTGGGAGGACAAAGAATGACAGCAAAAGAAGCAATCGAACAGATGAGGTTCGACATCGACATGATACTCTTTGACCCAAGCACAGGGGAAGTCCTCACAGAGGAAGATGTCAGACTTCGGAATGAGGACAACTACAGGATGCTGCAGGCAAGCAAGGTAGCAATCGATGCACTGGAACTAACAGACCCAAAGAACCCGAACTTAGAGGGCGATGGATACGATAACAAAGGCAATCTCATCTACGATACATGGATATGCCCGAACTGCGAAAAGCACTATGAAATGGAATATGAGGAACACGACCACTGTCCGAACTGCGGACAGGCAATCAACTGGAAGGAGTTCAAAAATGAAAAAAGTCGAGATGTATAAATGCGATTATTGCGGTGAGATTTTCAACACAGCAGAAGAAATCGCAAAACATGAACAAAGACACAGAGATATTGATAATGCAAACAAGATGCTCCAAAAGGGAGCAACGCTTGAACAGATAAATCAGAGATGCTATATCTGGGGCAAAGTACCGGATCATTTAAAAGAAGCCACAAAAGATAATTGTTTTGTAATTTCCTACTGGCAGTGTTGTAACGAACCTGCATACACAATCAGAGAAATAGAAATGGATGGGCGGCTTAGAGTATTCGGGTGTGGCTCGTGGAGTGGATACTACGGTGGAAGCGTGAGAATTGATAGTGCAGACTTAAAAAATATACATCAACCAGAGGAACTGTTCATTGACCCAAGGTATGAAACGAGGTGGGGATAATGGCAAAGGGTAAACCAAAGCGTAAGCCATTCGGGATGAATTCCAGTCTGGCGGACGCAACGCAGGTAATGAGACAGCTTCCAGTGTCGGCAATGCTCTCATCCATCGAAATGCAGATCAACATCCTGCAGGAGCGTGGAGTAGAGATACGAGACTGGGAGAACAAAGATCGAGTACTCAAGCAGGTAAGGATACTCGGCGGAAAAGCATACTTCCTTGCGGAGGACAAACCCAGGGATTAGAAAGAAGGTAAACTATGACACAAGACAGCATGGTAAACGAGGAACAAAAACTGCTTCTGAAACAGTACCTCGGACAGTATTATAATGCCAAAATGAAAAAGAAGCAGTTAGAAGCAAGGCTTCGTGCTTTCAGAGAAAATATGCTCGGCACAAAAGGGATGCAATACTCCCCAGTGCCACGCAGCCAGACCAACAGCGTAGGAGACGGACCGGCAACGCAGGTCATTCGTGCAATGGAGATCGAGGACAGAATCGAATCGCAGAAAGCAGAGATGGCAAAGACCATGCTGAATGTGATGAAAATCATGGACTTTTTACCAACGGATTCCACGGAACGAACAATCCTCGAATACAGGCACATCGACTGTCTGAGTTGGAAGCAGGTGTGCAAGGAAGCAAACATGACAAGGACCCCATGCAACAAATATTACAACGCAGGAATTGACAAACTGCTTACATACAAAAAAGTACAGTCGATTTTACAGGAGTTCGCCTCCTCCCAAAATCCCTCCAAGCCTTGAAATTGCTTGACTTCGGAGTAGGGGGGGGGGTAGAATTGTACTGACAAAAACAAATATTTTCAGTGAATAATTCTACCCCTAAAAGGAGGAGCAATATGGGATTGAAAGATTACACAGATACGAAGAATGGACCGCAACTGGCGGTACTGAAACACGCAGTCATCGGAGACAAAATAAGAGAGGTTGAAATAGAGAAAGGATTCCTAAAATTCAAAGGAACGATGACGGACAAGCACACCAAGGAAGTGCATCATTGTACATTGGCAGGATGCGACTGCGAAGATTATAAAAAGCATAAACTGCCATGCGTACATATGTACAAGCTGGCATTGGAATATGGAATGTACAAGGATGTTCAGAAGCGAGGATTCGCAGAAAAACTGGCAGGTTTAAGTGATGAAGCATTCGCATATTTTGAGAGTGCCATGTATGGCGGATATTATGATGAAGAGAGAGATACCGAGGATGGTTCGTGGGAAAAGCTGACGCAGAAAATAAAAAGCGAATTATCCAGGGAAGAACTTCTGGAATTCCATCGTGGATATTTTATGTTTACGAAGCACGTCCAGAATGAAATCATTGGGTACATCTTGGCGACTTTTTCAGACCCACGCAGTATAGAGCGTAGAAAAAACCAGTAAGAATAATTGCAGAAATATCAAGACTGAATTTTATACTGGAAAATTTCTGCAAAATTCAAACATCGAAAATTCAAGCCGACTTTTTGAAATCCATATTCGGATTCAAAGGGTCGGCTTTTATTGCATACGCAGAATAATGGCACAGAAAAAGCAATGTGAAATAATAGGCACGTATAGGGCGATGCGTAGCACTCATTGTATAACACCCCCTATATACAGGGGTATAAGGGGTAGGAATTATAAGGGCATAACAGTGGGTACATATGACACGCAGAAAACAAGAGCAGGCGAGAGAGCACACAGCCACGCACACACCACAGCAGGCACAGGGGCATGGGGCAGGGCGGCACATCCACAGCGCCACAGACAAGACACAGAGACAACAGCACGCAGGAGCAGACACACCACACGAACAGGGTACACACAGAAGAAAGAACAAAAGAGTACACAAAAGTACATCGAGGTGTGCTATAGTGGTAGCGTGGAGCACAAGGGAACAGACCACACGGTCACCCCAGACCACTCCACTTGCTCCCCTCAGAGAGGACATGGCACAAGGCATCAGAGCCTGCGCTGTGTCCTCTTTTGCGTGCAGGCGGGGCACGGCATCGCCGTAGGTACTACCCAGACCCAAAATGCAATGCGGGGCGAGGAAGGCGCGGCTTTTTTGCCGATAAAATACAAAAAAATTTTACCATTTCGTTACGCAAAGCAGGGAAGGAGGCTTGGAAATGGATCAGAAACTGAAAACTGAACGCAGAAAACTGGCTGATTTAAAGGCAGCAGAATACAATCCACGAAAAGCACTGACCCCGGACGATGCGGAATACCAGAAAATAAGGCGGAGCATTGAAGAATTCGGATACGTTGATCCCATCATCGTAAACGAGGATGGCACAATCATCGGAGGACACCAGAGGGCAACAGTCCTCGCAGACCTCGGATACGAGGAAGTAGATGTGGTCGTAGTCGACCTTGACAAGCAGAGGGAGAAGGCTCTGAACATCGCACTGAATAAGATAACAGGCGAATGGGATGAGTTGAAATTAAAAGACCTCCTGCTCGACCTCGACCTCGGAGATTATGACATATCGCTGACAGGCTTCGAGCAGAACGACCTCACTGAACTGGTGGACAAACTCGCTATCGAACCGGAAGCAGTGGACGATGACTTCGATGAGGACGAAGCACTGGAGCAGGCAGAGTCTGAACCAGTAACAAAACTCGGAGATGTGTGGTTGCTCGGCAGACACAGGCTCATGTGCGGAGACAGTACCTCGCAGGACGACATGGCAGTTCTGATGAATGGAGAAATCGCAGACCTTGTCGTCACAGATCCGCCGTACAATGTCAACTACGGAGACAAGGCAGAGATGCTCGATGAGTACTTACCTGCAAAAGGACACCGCAATATCAATCACATCAAGAACGACAACATGGATAACCAGAGTTTCTATTCGTTCTTACTGGCAACATACCAGAGTGCCTATGAATTTATGAGAGCAGGAGCGGCAATCTATGTATTCCACGCAGAAAGCACCGGACATATATTCAGACAGGCATTCCTTGACGCAGGACTGAAACTCGCCCAGTGTTTAATTTGGGAGAAAAATGCATTCGTCCTCGGCAGACAGGACTATCAGTGGAGACACGAACCGTGCCTGTATGGGTGGAAAGAGGGTGCGGCTCATTACTTCATCAATGACAGGACGCAGGACACCGTCATTCTGGAAGATGACATAGACTTCAATGCCATGAAGAAAAACGACCTCGTGGCATATCTTGAAGAACTCCGCAGGAAATACAGAGATCAGACGTCCGTTATTTACGAGAACAAACCTACGAGGAATGATATACATCCGACCATGAAGCCAATCGCACTGGTCGGAAAGTTTATAACAAATTCCAGTAAATCCGGATGGAATGTACTGGATCTGTTCGGAGGAAGCGGCAGCACCCTCATGGCCGCAGAGCAACTCGGAAGGACTGCATTCATCATGGAACTTGATGAGAGGTTCTGTGATGTGATTGTGAAACGGTGGGAAGATTACACCGGGCAGCAGGCAGTCCGAATACCTGCAGAGGAAGTAAAGTAGAATGGCAGACGAACAGCAGCAGGGCAGCTTCTACAGGGTAGAGGTCATTGCTTCTCTGTTCGGAGTAACTGTGAGAAGGGTGCAGCAGCTTACTCAAGAGGGCATCATATCAACGACCAAGACAAAAGAGGGAAATCGGTATGAATTAGCACCTACCATTCAGAGGTATGTGAAATACCTTTCAGACAAGGCATATGGAAAGAGTAAATCCGAAAAGGAATCTGAACTGAGGGAACAGAAACTGCAGGCAGAGATCGCCCTCAAAGAATCCCAGGGAGAAATGCACAGATTAAAGACAGAGATCGCATCGGGTAAGTACATCGACATAGAGGAAGTGAAGATGGACTATAGCCGATTTTTTGTTGCATTTAAGAAGTTCGCACTCTCCCTTCCGAGCCGACTATCCGGAAGAATCAGCGGTCAATGTGACCCGATGGAAGTCCGGGCAATCGAAAAGGATCTGAATGCAGAAATAATCCGGTTGATGAACAGCTTTGTGGTGGCAGGCTGCACACCGGAAGAAATGGAAAAGAAAAAGCGTGGCAAGAAATCCGTATCGTAGATACGAGGTCACAGAATACCAGAAGGAAGCCTTAAAGTTCCTACAGCCACCAGAGGACATCACGGTATCGGAGTGGGCAGACAAGTACAGGGTACTGGATGCCAAGACCTCTGCTATGCCGGGACCATGGCGGACAGAACACACCCCATACCTCAAAGGCATTATGGATGAGTTCAACAATTACGAGACAGAGGAAATCATCTATGTGAAGCCTACGCAGGTAGGTGGAACAGAGTGCCTCCAGAACATGGTAGGTTACATCGTCCAACAAGACCCTGCACCGACCATGATCGTATACCCGACAGAAATGCTCGCCAAATCCGTATCGGAGAACAGACTGCAGCCGATGTTCAAGGCATCGCCAGAACTCCGAAAGAGGTTTGATGAGAATTCGCAGTTGCTGGAATTGCAGTTTGATGGAATGTATCTAACACTGGCAGGTTCAAACTCTCCATCAAGCCTTGCGAGTAAGGCAATCAGATTCCTGTTTCTGGATGAGGTTGATAAATATCCGGGAGCATCCAAAAAGGAAGCAGACCCAATCAGTCTGGCGAAGGAGAGAACAAAGACCTTCCACAACAGAAAGATATTTATCACAAGCACACCAACACTGAAAACAGGGCACATATGGAAAGCAATGGAAGATGCAGACATAGAGAAGCACTACTTCGTTCCGTGTCCGCACTGCGGGGAATACATCGAACTGAAATGGAAGCAGATCCACTTCCCGAAAGAGGAAGGAATGAGTCATGCAGACCGTGCCGAGTTTGCAACTTATGTGTGCCAGGAATGCGGATGTGTGATTACAGACCAGGACAAGCCGGAAATGCTCCGCAAGGGAGAGTGGCGGACGGTAAAGGAAAATACCAAGTTCGTCCGCAAGGTAGCGTTCTGGATGAATACGCTCTATTCCCCATTCGTCCGTTTTTCAGAAATCGTCAAAGAGTTTCTGGACAGCAAGGATGACCCGGAGAAGCTGCAGAACTTTGTAAACTCATGGCTCGCAGAACCGTGGGAAGATACAAAACTGAAAACCAACGCAGACCTCGTAATGGAAAGACAGACTGAGTACGAGGAAATGATAGTACCGGAGTGGGCGAAACTGCTCACAGCCGGAGTGGATGTGCAGGAGAACTGCCTGTACTGGAGCATCAGAGCATGGGGCAATTACCTCACAAGCCAGAACATAGCACACGGTCAAGCATTCTCATTCCAAGAGATAGAGAGGTTGATGAACCTCGAATACCAGATGCCGGACAGCACACCACTGGTCGTAGCACTGGCACTGATCGACTCCGGTAACGATGCGGATACCGTGTACGATTTCTGTGCCAACAATTCAGAATGGGCACTTCCGTGCAAGGGTTCATCGAATCCGATGCTATCGCACTATAAGCTGTCAAAGGTAAATAAGAGCGACAGCAAGGCATACGGAATGAATCTGGTATTGATTGACACCGGGAAATACAAAGATATGATCGCAGGTCGAATGCAGAAAAAGAACGGCAGCGGATCATGGATGGTTTACCAGGGATGCGACAGAGAATACGCAGAGCAGGTAACTGCAGAGCATAAGGTAAATGTAAAGATGGGAAATGGAAAAGTAAAGCAGGAATGGCAGCAGAAAACATCCCACGCAGACAACCATTACTTAGACTGCGAGGTGTACGCAGCGACAGCAGCAGATATCCTCGGAGTACGAACCCTGCATCTGAATGAGATACAGGAAAATGAGCAACAAAAGCAACAGGAAACACCACAGTACACCCCGGAAGAACACTGGATCAGCCAGAACGAGGGGTCATGGGTATAAAGGAGGCAGAGCATGGCAGCAATAGAATCAAATTATAACGCTTCGGAAATGCTGACCGAAGTCAATAATGCCATTTATGCAGTGCTCGTAGGCGGCCAGTCATACAAGATTGGTACGAGACAACTCACCCGTGCCGACCTTAGTCTGCTCTACAAATTAAGGAACGACCTCACAGCACAGATTGCAGCAGAGGGTTCAACCAGTTTACTGGATGATACCTATGTCGCAGTATTCGATGGGAGGTAGAACATGAACTGGTTAGACGGAATTATAGGTTTTATATCCCCGGAATGGGGAGCACGCAGGGAGGCATGGAGACAGAGCCTAACTGAAATGAGGAACTACGATGCAGGCAACTACGAAAGGGGAAATGCAAACTGGAGGGTACTCAATCAGTCGGCAGAATTCACGGACCGGTACAGTCGTGACAATGTACGTGCGAGAGCCAGAGACTTGGAACGAAACTCTGATATGATGAATTCAGTCATCGGAGCATACAAGCGGAACGTGATCGGCGGTGGATATGCACTGCAGGCAAAGATCGGGAGTGACAAAACAAATGAACTTATCCAGACCGCATGGAAAAAATGGTGCAAAAAGCAAAACTGTGATGTGACAGGAACGCAGTCCTTCACCCAGATGATGAGAATGTGCGTGAAGCGAAAAAAGGTCGATGGCGGAATCCTTATTGTAAAGAGATACACAAAGGACGGATATCTCCCATTCAAGCTTCAGACATTCGAGGTAGATGAACTGGACAATTCCCAGATGATGCCGAAGAAAAAAGGCAATAAGGTAGTCGGTGGAATTGAAATGAATGAATATAATAAGCCAATGGGGTACTGGATCAGACAGTATTCCGTGGACGGAATGGCACTCTCGACCCCGGTATATGTGGATGCGAAAGATGTCATTTTTTTATACACGAAACACCGTCCATCACAGGTGCGTGAAATGTCAGACATGAGTCCGACTATCACAAGAATCCGAGATGCCAACGAATTTATGACAGCGGTATCGGTAAAGGAAAGAATAGCGGCCTGCCTTTCAGTATTCATCAAAAAGCAGTTACCGACAACCGGAATCGGCCGCCAGAATGGAAGCGTTCCGGGGACACACCAGGACTACCAAGGAAAAACCATCGCACCCGGCATGATAAAGGAACTGAATGCCGGAGATGAGATACAGGTCGTAAACCCAACCGGACAGGCGACAGATGCAGCAAGCTACATCAAACTGCAGCAGAGACTTGTCGGGGCAGGACAGGGAATCAGCTACGAAGCAACAAGCCGTGATATGTCAGAGAGCAACTACTCATCAACGAGACAGGGCATCATCGAGGATGATATGACATACGCAGAGGAAAAAGAGATGCTGATGGAAGTCATGGACGAAATATATGAAACTTTCGTTATTTCACTATGGCTCGCAGGAGAACTGGACGCAAAGGACTTCTGGGATAATAAGGACAAATACTTCGAACACACATGGATCACAGCACCAAAGAAATGGATTGATCCACAGAAAGAAGCAAATGCAAACAAGATTGCTCTCAACACAGGACAAAAGACATTTAAGCAGATTGCAGCAGAACAGGGTCGTGACTGGAAAGAGCAGATTGATGAAATGGCAGAGGTACTCGAATATGCAAAGGATAAGGGTATCGACTTAGGAGGTGTGATTTTTGATCAGACAGCAGCAGAACTCTATGAGGATGAAGAACCTTCCAACGCTCCTCAAGAGGGAACAGGACAGCAAACCGGAGAAGAAACCGGGCAGGAAGCAGGCGAAGGCGATGGGGAATCGCAAGAAGGAAAAACAGACGACCAGGGAACTGACGGTTAATTCCATCAGAGCCATGGAAGGCGAGGGGAATGAGCGGAAGTTCATTCTTTCTTTTTCGTCCGAAGAACCATACGAGAGATGGTGGGGAACAGAAATCCTCGATCATTCAGACGGAGCAGTAGACCTTACACGATTAAATGAAATCGGGGTCGTGCTCTTTAATCACGACAGGGATGAAGTCATCGGAAAAGTTAACCGTGCATGGATTGAGAATATGCGTGGAATGGCAGAGATTGAATTCGATGAAGATGACAAATCCGAACTCATCTATCAGAAAGTGGCATCCGGCACACTAAAGGGAGTGTCTGTAGGATACCAGATAGACTCATGGGAGGAAGTAATGCCAAACAAACAGTCGGCAGATGGCAGGTTCACAGGACCGGCAGACATCGCAAGAAAGTGGACACCTTACGAAATTAGTATCGTGAGCGTGCCTGCGGACCCAACGGTCGGTGTAGGCAGGGAACTGGAGGAAGAAACCGAGCAGGGAACGCAGAGCCGCTCTACAGACTGGTTCGAAAGGCAACTTCAAATAAATAAAAATATCATCAACCAAGGAGGTAACAGACGATGAACAAAAAGCAGCAGAGACAGCAGAAAATGCTCCGTCAGCAGGAAATCGTAAATGCCGCCAGAGATGCAGGCAGAGATCTCACTGCAGAGGAGCAGACAGAGTTCGACTCCCTTCAGAGAGAAATCGAGAGACTGAATGGAGAGATCGAAGCAGAGGAACAGCAGCAGAGAGGTATGAACCCTCAGCCAAATGCTCCTCCGCAGAATCCGGTAAATCCGGAAGCAGACACACAGAGAGCAGTCGCAGAGGAAAGAGAGAGAATCAGATCCATCACAGAACTTTGTGGCGAGTTTGGAATGGAAGCAAGAAGCTACATCGAGAGCGGTGCAACGCTTGATTCCGTAAGGGAAGCAGCACTGGAGCATGTAAGGAAGCACGGTGCACCTATTCCTGCACAGGGCAGAGCAACCATCACTGAAAGCGCAGAGGATAAGTTCAGAGCCGCAGCAGCAGACGCACTCGTAATGAGAAGCGGAATCGAACTCCAGAACCCGGCAGATGGAGCAAGACAGATGATGGGAATGACACTCCGTGACTTAGCCATTGAGTGCTTAACAAGCGAGGGTCAGACCGGACTCAATAGAAGAACTTCTGACGAACTCTACGGTATGTTACAGAGACAGTTCTATAATCCGACAGCAGCGTTCCCTGCTATCCTCGACAATGCCATCAATAAGGCATATGTGGAAGGACACAAGACTGTCGCAGTAACATTCGACCAGTGGACAAAGAAGGGAAGTCTTAAGGACTTCAAGACCCACGACAACAACTACTTAGCAGGACCGGTAGGAGAATTCCTCGAAGTACCGGAAGGTGGCGAATTAAAGCATGATGTGTTCGGAGATGAGAAACTCCCTACCAGAAAGCTGAAAACATACGGCCGCCAGTTCACTCTTACAAGACAGGCATTCATCAATGATGATATCGATCTTGTAACAAGAATCCCTGCAAAGTACGCAGCAAGTGCAAGAAAGACCATCAACAAGCAGTGCTACCAGATCCTTGTGAACAACCCGGCAGTATATGACGGAACTGCATTATTCAGCAGTTCACACTTCAACCTGTTAGCCAAGGGAACAGGAATCACAAAAGAAGCAGTGCAGGGTATGATCCTCGCACTCCAGAACCAGAAAGACCAGTTCGGAGAAGCAATCATCATCAGACCCGCAATCATCATCGTGCCGAGCGGATATATGTTTGATATGTATACACTGTTTTTCAGTCCTACAATCAGCACATCCGGCAACACGCAGGCAGTCAACCCGCTCTACAGATACAAGGACAGCATCACAGTAGTGGAAGATCCGACAATCAACGCACTCTGCGGTGGTTTTGGAAATGTAATGCCTTGGTGGTTACTTGGAGCAAAGGATGACACAGACTTCATCGAGGTCGACTATCTGAACGGACAGGAGATCCCGGCAATCAGAAGAATGGAGACTCCGGGAACATTAGGATTCGTATGGGATATCTACCTCGACTGGGGAATCAGCGTCATGGATTATCGTGGTGCAGTTAAGAACCCTGGTATCGAAGTCAAGAACCCGATCGAGTTAGCATAATAGAAGGAGGATGCAGCCATGAGCAAAGCAAGTTACTGGCAGAGAGGGGAAACCCTCGATTATAAGAATACTGGAGTAGCCACCATCGAAGCCAACACAGTCGTAGCACTTACTGGCAGGGTGGGAATTGCAGGAACTGACATCGCACCTGGTGCAGAAGGCGACCTTCATGTGTGCGGTGTCTTTGAGTTTGATAAGACAGGAGTGGGAGAAATCTCATTCGGTCAGCCTGTTTATTTCGATGGAACAGGTATCACGGACACAGAAGGAGACAATACACCTGCAGGATTCGCAGCCAAAGCAGCGTCCGCAGGAGACGCAAAGGTGCTCGTAAAAATCGGATAAGGAGGTGCAAACCATGGAACTGGTAGCAACATACCCTATCCTTTACAGATCACACCAGTATGAAGTCGGAGACAGCCTCCCGGCAGACGATGAATCAATGGTGCAGGCATGGCTTGACGCAGGAACAGCCGTGTGGAGCGATGGCAAGCAGGAGAAAGCGAAAGCGACTCCTGCTACCGCAACCGCAGGACTGGCAGGAGAATCCAAGAACGGAGAAACTGCAGAAAATGTAGTCGGCAGAGTGCCAAAGACACCTACCCGAAGCAAGGGGGCAAAAAAGAATGGTTAAAAAATCATTCAAGGAAGTCATGAGGGATGACGTGAATAACACCTTCATGAATGTGGATGAATTCGCAGACACACATACCGTTGACGGAAAAGAAATCCCGGTTCTCGTAGATGATAATGAGATCATCGAAAGAGAAAAGAAGATGAAATCCAACATGGACGGTGTGTATGTGAAGCAGAAACTAATCTATGTCAAGGCAGAGGACTTCGGAGCACTGCCTGCCATCGGTCGGCAGATCATGTTTGATGGAAAGAGGTACATGGTTACTGATTCCACAGACGAGGACGGAGTATACACAATAACCATGGAGGCTAACAGGACGAAGTAATGGGATTGCAGAGCGGTATGATAGAGTTTGAAGTCGATGCGACTCAACTCCAGAGGATAGAACTGAAACTGAAGGATATGAAGGCAAAAGCACCGCAGGCACTAAAAAATGCCGTGAATGCAACCGCCAGAGATGCCAAAAAGGATTTGGCTGACAAAGCCAAGGAAACCTATGCGGTAAAGAGTCCAAGGTTTAAGAAAGCTATCGCACAGAAGAACGCAACGGCATCAAAACCGACAGCCACACTGAAAATCACAGGAGCAGTGAATGAGTTGGCGGACTTTAAGTACAAAGACAATACTTCAACAGATGCGGCCAGAGGTAAGGTACTGAAAGCGAGCGGACTGAAAAGCCTGCAAAAGGGAAACCTCAAGGCTTTTATTACCAAATTCGGAAGTGGTCATGTTTCTGTAGTTCAGAGAAAAGGAACATCAAGGCTGCCGCTTAAGAAGTTACTCAGTCCATCCATACCTACCATGGTAGGAAACGAAGCCAAGGTGTACGGCATCGTGAAGCCAAACATAGAAAAGAACCTGCAGAAGAACATCCAGAAGCAGATCGACAAAATACTGGGAGGCAAGTAAATGACGGCGCAGATTTTACAGGAAGAACTTGTAAAGGAAATTGGGGTTATTTTTAAGGATGACCTCTTCAAGGATTCCACCGGGGAGTACACCAAGATGAATGTCTATGAGCAGAACCTCCCCATCAGACAGGACGAAGATGCACCGGACCCGATTCCGTATGTGATCGTCCGAGTGGAAACAGGGCAAGCCAAGGGCGGTGTAGAACCACAGGAAGTGTTCGTCACACTGCTGATCGGATATTTTGACGATGACGCAGGAAACAACGGACACAAGGGTGTCCTTGGAATCATCCAGAAGATACAGGAACGGTTCATGAAAGAACCAATGCTCGCAAAGCAATTCTATTTTATGAATGATGAGCAGCACCCATTCGACTGGGCACTGCAGGACGAAGAATCATTCCCTTACTTCTTCGGAGCAGCGAGCATGACATTTGCAACAGCAGCAATAAGGAAGGAGGATAGATTCGCATGAGCGAAGCAAAGACAAAAGCAGTGCAGGCGGAAGCCAAGCAGGAAGCAAAGACGGTAGCCAAGACACAGGAAACGATGGTGTATGCCGGTCCGACAATTCTGGGAGTGGCAACACACAATCAGTTCTTCAACAACGGACTGCCGGACGGATTGAAAACCGCAATGGAGAAAGAGCCTGCGATTTACAACCTTGTAGTGCCGATCAGTAGTCTGGCGACCGTTAATGCAGACATCGCATCACAGAGCGGTGCTGCTTATGTATTTTACAAAAAAGCAGCCGAATATAAGGCTTAAGGAAGGAGAGAAAAGCAATGGCTTACAATCATGGAGTAAGGGTAAAAGAGCAGGCAACGAGCCTGGTCGCACCCGTTACAGGAACAGCCGGACTGCAGGTAATCATCGGAACAGCACCTGTGAACCTCGCAGCCGACCCGTACAAGGCAACAAATGTGCCGTTAATCGCATACAGTTTCAGTGAAGCCGTGGAGCAGATCGGATACAGTGATGATTTCAAAAATTACACACTCTGCCAGAGCGTGGACGCTTGCTTCCGTGTTTTGAATATCGCGCCGATTATCTTAATCAATGTGCTCGATCCTAAAAAACACAAAAAGGCAAACGAGGAACAGACGGTAAATGTGGAGAAGATGCAGGCAACGGTAAAGGTAAAAGGTATTCTTGCAGATACCGCAGAGGTAAAGGCAAATGAAACTGTCCTCGAAGCCGGAACTGACTACATCACGACATTCGATGATGACGGATACCTCGTGATCACATTAACCGCAGGAGGTAAGGGAGCGTCAGCTAATACCCTTACAGTCAACAGTACAAGCATTGATCCGACAGCCGTAACCGAGAGTGATATCATCGGCGGTTACAATGCAAGCACCGGAGCAGAGACTGGTATGGAGTTAATCCGCCACATCTATCCGAAATTCAGTATGACACCTGGTCTGCTCTTAGCACCGGGATGGACACAGAAGCCGAATGTAGGTATCGCCCTTGCAGCAAAGTGCGAGGAAATCAATGGAGTATTCACTTGTGAATGCATCCTCGATATCGACACCGCAGAAGCAACCAAGTACACAGAGTGCAACGACTGGAAGAATAAGAATGGTTATACCAACAAGCACGCAGCACTTCTCTGGCCGCAGGTAAAGGTCGGAACGAAGCAGTATGCATATTCCGCTATCTTCGGAGCATTGACAGCGTACACAGACGCAAGCAACGATGATGTGCCCAACCTTTCTCCTTCCAATAAGCTGATCGGAATTACTGGTCTCTGTCTGGAAGATGGAACAGAGGTAACACTGGATCAGCCGCAGGCGAACCTCTTAAACGGACAGGGAATCATTACCGCAATCAATGATTCCGGATGGAATTCATGGGGCAACAACACAGCGTGCTATCCGGCGAATACAGACCCGAAAGACAGATGGTTCTGCTGCCGTAGATTTTTCTCATGGTGGGGCAACAGCTTCATCCTTACCTACAAGCAGAAAGTCGATGAACCGGGCAACTACCGTCTCATCGAGTCCATCGTAGACAGCGAGAACATCAGAGGAAACTCCTATGTATCACAGGGCAAGTGTGCAGGGGCAAGAATTGAATTCAGCGAGGACGAAAATCCGGTAACGGACATCCTCAACGGCAAGATCCAGTTCCACCAGTACCTCGCACCGTATGTACCTGCAGAGGATATCCTCAACATTTTGGAATTTGACCCGGATATGTTATCCGCAGCATTAAACGGAGGTGAATAAGAATGGGCGCATTAGGTATTCCAGGAGTTATTAATAACTTCAACCTTTACAACAACGGAACAGCACTCGTAGGTCTGACAGGGGAAATCTCCCTGCCGGACTTCGAGGGAATGACCGAGACATTGAGCGGTCCCGGCATCCTTGGAGAAATCGAGGAAGTAATCATCGGACAGTTCGGAAGCATGGAACTGGAGATTCCGTTCCGCATTCTCGATGAGGATGCATTCAAACTCATGTCCCCTGCAACATCACTGAATCTGACACTCAGAGCCAGTGAACAGTTCACAGTCAAGAGCACAGGAGGCATTGACTACAAGGGCATGAGAGTAGTTGTCCGTGGACGACAGAAGAAACTCACAGGCGGCACCGTGAAGCAGGGTGGAGCGATGGATGCAGCAGTGACAGTAGAAATCACTTACATCATGATTGAGTTGGACGGAAAGCAGAGAATCGAACTCGACAAGATCAATAACGTTTACAAGGTAAATGGTGTGGATTTACTGGCAAAAATCAGAAAACAATGTTAATCAAGGAGGACGAGCAAGATGGAAAAAGAGACAAAGAAAACTGAGGTATTAGCAGCAGAGGTACTGGACAAAGACGGAGAAGTGATCGAGAACGAATACATGGTTATTTTTAATAAGCCATACACATTCGAGGGCGAAACCTATGAAAAAATCGATCTGAGCGGACTGGACAATCTGACAGCAGCAGATATGATTGCAGCAAACAAGATTCTGGACAGAACCGGATCATTCACATTCCTCCCGGAGATGTCATTGGAATATGCGTGTCTCATCGCAGCCAAGGCAACGAAACTTCCGGTGGAATTCTTCAAGGGATTGCATCCGAAGGAAGCGGTCAAGGTCAAGAACCGTGTAACAGCTTTTTTCTACGGAGCGGAATAAGTCCAACTGACGGTGCGAACCTCCGAAAACTCGCAATACAGTTATCAATGACATTACGGACCGGGATAGATTTCTTTCTATCTCTGTCCGTTTTTGAATTGCGGGAAATAGCCGAGGAGGTGGCAGACATTGGCAAGCAGCAGCAAAGAGCAGGAACTCGCCATTAAAATCGCAGGCAAGGTCGAAAACTCTTTCAAGCAAAGTCTCGGAGTTACCGAGGACGGATTAAACAAAATAGCGAGCGTTGCAAAGAAAGCCGCAGCGGTGGCGGCCGCAGCATTCGCAGCCGTTAAGGTCGGAGACTTCATATCCGATGCGGTTGATGAATATGCGGAATTTGAACAGGCAATGGCGAATACCTCGGCAATCGCAGGTGCATCAGCCGAGGACTATGCGAAACTGTCTGCTGCAGCCAGAGAAGCAGGAAAAGCAACAACCTTCACGGCTTCGGAGGCGGCCGATGCCTTGGGATATATGGCACTGGCGGGGTGGGATGTCAGCGAAAGCACGGCAGCCCTAACACCAGTGCTAAAATTGGCAGAAGCAACGCAGGCAGACCTTGCTACCACGAGTGACCAGGTAACAGATTCCATGAGTGCCATGGGTGTCGGAATAGATGACTTACAGGGATATCTCGATGTTATCGTGACGACAAACAACAAGGCGAATACGTCAGCGGCAGACCTTATGGACGCATTCATCGGATGCGGTGGCGCAGCCAGAGCCGCAGGTATGAACTATAAGGAAACCTCCACAGCACTCGGAATACTGGCAAACAATGGCATCAAGGGCAGTGAAGCAGGTACGGCATTGAACTCAATGCTTGTACGAATCAGTACCAAGGATGTAGCACAGAAAGCATTCAAGGAACTGGGTGTCGCAATTTACGACAGTTCCGGGGAAATGAGAAACATGAGGGAAATCCTCATGGACTTAAATGGTGCTATGGCAGGAATGACGCAGGAGCAAAAGAACTCCTATATGTCAGCGATAGCCGGAACGAACTACTACTCACAGTTTGGTTATTTACTGGACGGAGTAAAAGAGGGAGTGGATGGCTCTGCATCAGCATGGGACCAGTTAGCCGGAGCAATCGACAATTCGACCGGGGCACTGGATGAGATGGACGCAAAAGCGACCGGAACATTACAGGGAGCACTGGCGCGATTCCAGTCGGCAATCAGTGACTTAAAGATAAGCATGGTAGAGGACTTCGGGCCGTATGCGATGCAGATCATAGATGCGGTGGCATTGAAAATCCCGGATATTACGGCAGGGTTCAGTGAACTCATTCAGAAACTACCAATCCAGGAATTCATGAACGGAGTCGGTCAGATGGCAGGCGGTGTTCTGGATTTTGTCGGAAAGATAGTGGATGGTCAGAGTTTAACTGAAGCATTCTCGTCAACCCTGTCGGAAGATTTTGGTGTAGAGCTACCAGGAAGCGTGCAAACATTCCTTGGAGTGATCCAGAACCTGTGGGATGATTTCCAGTCATTCATTGGATGGATAGGAAGCACCGCCGAAGCAACACTTGGCGGATTAAAAGATACAATCGCAGAGCATGAGCCACAGCTACAGGCAATCATGGATTTGTTATCAGATGTGCAGCAGAAATTCTCGGAAGCCTTCGGGGGCGCAAGTGATGATGCAAGCAGTCTGGTAAGCGGAGGACTTCCGGCACTGGTCGGGGCACTCTTGGATGTACTGGGCGCAGCGGCAAATGTACTCGACAAATTCGTGGAATGGAAAGGTTTTATACCTACCGTGACCACACTGGCGACAGCCATCGCAGGATTTAAACTTGCGAAAACAGCGATAGAGATCGCAAAGGTTACCAAGGCAATGACACTGCTTCGGGTAGCCAAGATAAAGGATAAAGCGGAAACATTGTATCTGAACGCACTATATGCCAAGGACGCAATCGTGAAAGCAGCATCCACAGCAGCAACATGGGCACAAACAGCAGCCACAACCGCATGGAACGTGGTCTGCACGGCGGCGACAGCGGTAACGACCGCACTGGGTGCAGCGTTTACATTCTTAACCAGTCCGATTGGCTTAGTAATTCTGGCAATCGGAGCAGTAATCGCTATCGGTGTATTACTGTATAAAAACTGGGATACGGTAAAGGAAAAGGCAGGTCAACTTGGAGAGTGGATCTCGGCAAAATTCTCCGCATTGAAAGATGCGGTCTGTAATGCGGTGGACGGTTTCAAGGACAAATTCCCGGCAGCCTTTGAATTTATAAAAGGTGTATTTGATGGATGGTGGACGACCGTCAGTGGAGTAATTGACGGAGTAAAACAGGTGTTCCAAGGTATCATAGACTTCGTAGCCGGAGTATTTACCGGAGACTGGAGCAGGGCACTGGACGGACTGAAAAACATCTTCCTCGGGGCATTTAATGCGCTGAAATCATTGGCACTCGCTCCACTGAACGCACTGAAAGGTGTAGTGACCGGAGCATTTAATGCCATAGACACAGCCACAGGCGGAAAACTGACTGCAATCAAAGAAAAAGCATCTGAATGTTGGAATAATGTGAAGCAGACGGCAGGAACAGTCCTGCAGGCGGCCAAGGATACCGTAAGCGAAAAGCTGAACAACATGAAAACCGCATACGAGCAACACGGAGGCGGAATCAAAGGTGTAGCGGCCGCAGCGGTAGAGGGTGTCAAAGGATACTACACTGCCGGATACACATTCATAGACAATCTGACAGGCGGAAAGCTATCAGCCATCAAAGATAAGTTCACATCCAAGATGGGCGAGGTAAAGGCGAGCGTTTCGGAAGCATTCAACAATGTCAAAGACACAGCCGGAAACCTCATGGAAACAGCCAGAGCAAATGTAGGGGCAAAACTCGATGCCATGAAATCTGCGTATGACAGCGCAGGTGGTGGCATTAAGGGAGTGGTCGCAGGAGCAATGGCAGGAGTACAAAGCACCTTCTCCAGTGTGATGAGCACCGTGGATACATTGACGGGAGGAAAATTATCCTCCATTACAAGTGCATTCACAAACAAACTGAACGCAGCAAAAACAGCCGTCACGAATGTCCTTGGGAATATCAAGCAGGCATTCAGTGACAAACTGGAAGCAGCGAAAAGCGTGGTAACCGGAGCACTGGACAAAATCAAGGGAGCATTTAACTTCAAGTGGTCACTGCCGCACCTCAACCTCCCACATATCAGTGTAAGTGGAGGACAAGCACCATACGGTATCGCAGGAAAAGGCTCACTGCCTAAGTTCTCAATCGAATGGTACAAAAATGGTGGTATTATGACGCAACCTACCGCATTCGGAATCAATCCGGAAAGCGGAAACTTAATGGCAGGCGGAGAAGCAGGACCAGAAGCAATCGTGCCTCTTTCCCAGTTATGGGAGAAAATGACGACCATTCTAAAAGGCATCCTCGCAGAGAGCCAGAACGGTGGAGCAGGCAATGCACTGTCAGCACTGGTAGATAAGGTCGGAGCAGCAATGCAGGGAAGCACACAGACACCAATATCCGGTCTGCTTGACAGACTGAGCGGCGGTGGAAGTGAGCCACAGCCTACAACAGCAAACGGAGCACCAATCACATATGCACCAGTATATAACTTCAATGGGGCAGCACCTACGAAGAATGACCTGGTGGAAGCAGAGCGTATGTCACAGGCAGAATTCAATGAAATGATGGAGCAGTGGCAGCGTGACAACGACAGAAAGAAGTTCTAAGGAGGCGAGAAGATGGCAGGCACATACGAAACGGTGCAGGGCGACACATGGGATAAAATCGCATATCAGATCTACGGAGATGAGAAGTACGCAGGATACCTCATGGAGAGCAACCGCCTGTTACTGGAATACCTGGTATTCCCAGGCGGTGTCATTCTCGCCATACCGGAACTGACAGACGAGGTAGACGAAGATCTGCCAATATGGAGGGATTAAGCATGGACCCAAGGAAAGCAACCGCATCCGTTTCGTACAACGGAAAGCGGATCGATACCAAACTCGCAGAATACCTCCAGTCATTCAGTTACACAGATGTTGCATCGGGAGAGAGCGACAGCCTCTCCCTCAACATCAATGACAGAGACAGGAAGTGGATCAAGTCATGGTTTCCAAGCAAGGGAGACACTATGGCGGCCACGATTATTATGAAAAACTGGAGCAAAGAGGGAGATACGCAGAAATTAAGCTGCGGGTCTTTTGTGATTGATGATTTCAGTTTTTCTGGAACACCAGTCAAGCTGAAACTGGAAGCGTTGGCACTTCCGGCAGACAGCAGCTTCAAGGAAACACAGAGAACAAAAACATATGAGAAAACAACCTTGGAGAATATCGGACAGGAAGTCGCAAAGCGGGCGGGCATCAAACTGTACTATGAAGCACCAAGGATACCAATAGAAAAGGTGGAGCAGAGCGAGAAGGATGACTGCTCATTCTATAACGAGTTGGTAAAACTCTACGGCTTCGCCATGAAGATATATAAAAACAAAATCGTGGTGTTTAACGAAGCCACCTATGAGAAAAAGAAATCAGTGGCAACGCTGACGGAACAGAACATAGAACCGAACTGGTCATGGAACACAAAATTGTGCAGAACCTACACCGGGGCGAAATATGAGTACACCAACAATGATAAGAACCAGACGATAAAGGTCGAGGTCGGTGGCGGAAACCGAATACTTAAGGTCACGGATGCAGCGAGCAACGCATCGGAAGCAGAGCGCATTACACTGGCAAAAATCAATGAAGCCAACAAGGGCGACACAACCATGTCAGTAACAATGACCAGAGCCAACAGGAAGATCATAGCGACCTCCTGCGTGACCATAAAAGGCTTCGGAAAATTGGACGGCAAGTACTATGTGGAAAAGGTCACATGGGATATCGGAAGCGGATGTAAGCAGAAACTCGACCTTCGGAGAGTGGCGGATCGCTTCACGGATGCCAAATCATCGACCAAGGCTGTGGCAAAGAAGTCAAAGACGGAGACAAAGTCCTCCACAGCGACTACCACGGCAACGAAGTCCACAGGAACGCAGACACCAGTAAAGGGCGGAAAGTACACACTGACCACTACGAAAAAGGGTTACTACACCGCAGCCGAAGCACTGGCAGGCAAGGTAACTGGAGGACACCCGACAGGTACAAGACGACCTGGAACATATACGATATTCAACATTTCACAGGGTATGCTGAATCTAACGACCAAGGCAGGAGTGCCGGGGTCATGGATAAACCCAAACTAAGGAGGTGGAGAGCATGGCAGCAGCGACAATCAGACTGGGGAAGATATCCTCAATCAATTACACAGCAGGGAAAGCCAGAGTGGTGTATGAGGACAGAGACGACTCCGTGACAAGCGAGCTTCCATTCCTCGCCCTGCAGTACAACATACCAAAGGTAGACGACCTCGTGGTCGTGGCTTGCTTTTCCAACGGCACGGTGTCCGGGGTCATACTCGGACCGGTGTATAATTCAGCGAACACACCACATGAGGGTGGCGCAGGCATCTTCCGGCAGGAGATGAGCAACAATGTGAATGAAGCAGTCATGTCCTATTCAGAAAAGAAGCAGACAATAATCCTGCGTGCCCCGAAGATAGAATTCGAAGGGTACGGATACGAGGACAAGCCGTATGTGACACTGGAACAGATAAACGATGCGTTCTCGGACATTGATGATAACAAGACCGGGATATCCAACCTGCAGGATGACACAGCCAAGACAAAAGGAAAGCCGTCCCTGCAGGCACAGTTGGACGCATTGGAAAAAAGAGTAAAGGCACTGGGAGGTTGATGGGATGGGAAGAATAGGAAACTTTGGAAAACTGATCGTCTTTGAAACGAGCGACAGCAGAATCCTCAACTTCACAGACTACCAGAGAACCATATCAGCAAACTGGGCGAAGCATGAGCGCATCGGGAAAAAGCCGCAGTCAGAATTCCTCAACCCAGAACTGATGACCGTACAATTCAAGGTCGTACTGAACGCACAGCATGGAGTGAAGCCATGGAAAACATTCCACGAAATCACAAAAGCAGTGCAACAGGGAAGAGTGGAGAAACTGGTCATCGGAAACCATGCCGTAGGGTCGAACAGGTGGAAGATCACACAGGCTACCCAGTCAAACCTTGTTGTTATGGGTACTGGGGAAATCCAGAAGATGGATGTCAATCTTTCATTGGAAGAATATCTGTAGGGAGGGCAGCGGAATGACAATAGACTTAAAACACATAACCGTAGCCTTTGACTACGCAAGCGGGGACATCGCAGATATTAAAAGATGTTTGGAATGCTTATACCAGACGGCAGAGGGAACGTGCCCACTTGACCGGGAATTCGGTCTGAACACGGACTTCGTAGGGATGCCGATGGATGTGGCAAAGAGCCAGTTCGCAGTGGAGATCATCGACAAGACGGACCGGTACGAGCCAAGGGCAACAGTAAAAGATATCAACTTCTCATTCAATGAGGATGGGCAGTTGCAGGCGGAGGTGGTAATAACAAATGTCTGACACAATCCAAAGCGTAAAAGACCTCCCAGAGGTGTCGTTCATTGACAATGACACACTGGAAGCAATGAAAACAAGAATGGTGGCAAACTTTGAGAGCGAATGGAAGCGCATCACAGGACAGGAGATAACACTCTCTCCTTCAGATCCGAACCGCATCATGCTATATGCCATCGCACTGGAATTATACCAGGACGAACAGTACATAGACAGAGCCGGAAAGCAGGACTTAATCAAATACTCCTACGGCGAATTCCTCGACAACCTCGGAGCAGGCAGGGGAGTAACCAGAAAGCAGCCGGCCCCTGCGGAAACAACACTGAGGTTCACTCTTTCAGAGAAGCGGCCTGCAACCGTAGGCATACCGGAAGGAACAAAGGTCACGGACGGCAACCTCAACTACTTCGCCACAGTAGGATACGAGGAAATCCCCGCAGGGGAAACCTATGTAGATGTGAGAGCACTCTGCACCGAGAACGGAGTGGACGGAAATGAACTGCTGCCGGGGCAGGTCAATGTACTGGTTGATTTGATACCGTATGTGGAGAGCGTAAGCAACACGACCAAGACAAGCGGTGGAGCAGACCTCGAATCAGACGAGAGCCTTGCAGAGAGGATATTCCTCGCACCAAGCGGATACAGTGTCGCAGGACCGGACGATGCATACAAATACTGGACAAAGACATATAGCCAGACAATCGGAGATGTCAAGGTAACCAGTCCAAATCCGGTAGAGGTAGAAATCCGCTTTATTATGACGGACGGAGAACTCCCGACAAAGACTGTCATAGACGGAGTGGCGGCATACCTGCAGGATGAGAATGTGCGACCACTTACCGACAAGGTAACCGTGCTTGCACCGGAGACGGTCAAATTCAACATTGCATTCACATACTATGTGAATTTAAGCGACCAGTCAAAGGCAGGAACAATACAGTCAGAGGTAGCGCAGGCGGTGGCTGATTACATCGAGTGGCAGACAAGAACCATCGGCAGAGACATCAACCCTTCAGAACTCATGAAACGGATCGTGGCAGCCGGAGCAAAGAGGGCGGAGATAACCTCTCCGGTATTTACGACCGTGCCGGATACCAGTGTCGCAAGGATAGGAACGCAGACCGTGACATACGGAGGTGTTGAGAATGATTAGTTTATATGACGGACAGATCACAGACCTCCTGCCATGGAAGATAGCACAGAGCACTGAGGTGCGCTGCATATCCTACGCAGTGCAGCAGGAACACCAGAGGATGCTCCGGCTGGCAGCGCATACTAGAACTATGGCAGTCATTGATGAACTGCCGGAGCGGATACTGGATGTACTGGCGGTGGAATTAAGGACACCATACTACCAGGAAAGCATGGATCTGGAAACCAAACGCAACATCATAAAGAGGACGCTCTTGTGGCACACCAAGGCAGGAACTCCGAGTGCGGTATCAGAACTGATAGAGATTGTATTCGGGGAAGGCAGGACAGAGGAATGGTTCGATTACACCGAGGGTCCATACACCCCAGGAACATTCGACATCATAACCAATGCCAGAATGACAGAGGAAATGGCAAATTACTTCCTCTCCATCATTCAGAGAGTAAAGAACACCCGCTCCCATATCCGCAGGGTACTGGTGGAGCGAGAAATGGAGATGCATGAGACAGTGGCATCCGGGGTGGTCAGCAGTCCGAAAGAACAGGTGCTGAACCACCACCAGACCACAAACGATTACACCATGCAGGAGACGGCTGCATCAGCCGTAACCTCCGCACCGTCCAGAACGGTAACAAACCACCCGGAAGGACGCACCGGAGATATCGGCATGGAAGGGAACGCTGCAGCAGGTGCAGTAAGTTCCCCGCATGAGACTATCGGGAATAATGTCAACCCACGCACAGGCATGCTGTCGGGCGGTGTGAGCGGTTTTGCAGCGATAGTGGTAAGAAACACCAAGACCACAATTCTAAACGGAGCACAGCGAACACAGGCAAGCGTACACGGCACTGTGCCGAGGGTGGCAGTGGGAATGGCATCACATTCCAAAATAACAACATAAAGGAGGAACAACGATGGCAGGAGTATTCAAAGAAGCAGTGCTGACAGCCAAAGGAATCGCCCTGCTCGCCAAGGCACAGGCAGGAAGATGCACAATCAAACTGACCAAGGCCGCAACCGGAGACGGATCATATTCAGATGGCGAAGCACTCACAAACAGAACTGCTCTCAAATCCAAGAAGCAGGAGTTCGCACTGATTACAGTGACGACCCAGAACCAGTCCAATGTATATGTGAAATTTATCATCACAAACAAGCAGGACACCGGAAACCTTAAGAATGGCTACTACGTGAAAGAGGTCGGCATTTATGCACAGGACCCGGACGAGGGGGAAATCCTCTATGCACTGGCAGTCGGAGTCGCAAACCAGTGGGATTATATGCCCGCTTACAACGACCTCCTCCCGTCCACGATTACCATGGACTTCTTAACCGAGGTCGCCAACGCAACAGATGTAACTATCGTAACACCAAACAGTATGTACCTTTACGACCAGACCACTGGGGATAAGTATGTGCTTGGTGTGGATAAAGGACTTTTATACTACGAGGAGGTAGAGGAATAATGGGAAAGACATACATCGCAGACAAGGAAACCCTCGACAAGTGCTATGCGATTTTATCCGCAGACGGAATCTATGGCTTTATTGAGCACATGGATGTTTTAAGTCCGACAGCACGCATCGAATACATCGGACAGAACAAAGACTTCACTCCGATTTCACTCAACAAGGACACCGGAACAATGACACTCAACAGTTGGGCGGACTTCCCGATCATCGTGGCAAATAAGCCGTGGATGGTAAGGGCAGACGGAACACCGGACTACCGACTGGATGAGAACGATTACACAAAGAAGGAAGATGGTACTGCTTCGGATGTCAGCAACACCAGTTACAATGGCGGTGCATTTGCATGGATTCCGAGAATTTACAAGCAGGAGTATATGCTCGGCAATGACCGTGTTGTCAAATTCTCCATGAGTGAAAGAGACGGATTCGAGCCTATCGGTTTCAAGGATCAGAGCAACAATGTACTGGAAGGTGTGTGGATTCCGATGTTCTACGGTTCAATCCTTGGAGCAGATGGAGCAACACCAAAGATGGTCAGTCTGTCCGGATTGCAGCCTTGCTACAACAACACAACGGACAAAGAACATACTGCAATCGAAAACTTCTCAGAACGTGCAGCATTCTTTGGAGGCGGAATTGTTCAGACATTGACCGACCTTTTGATTATGTTCGCAAAGAGCACGAACTCACAGGAAGCATACGGCTATGGAAATTCAAGCGGATACGATGCGAGCCTTGCGCCGACCAACGGAGTGAAGCAGAACGCAGTCGTAGGTGGCGGACAGTTCTACGGAACAAAGGATGCGAAGTCACTCAACAAGATCTTCCACTCCATCGTCCTTGGAACATATCAGCAGTGGATGCGTGACCCGTACACATTGCTCGTGAATGGCAGATACAAGGTCAGCAAGAACTACACCTACGATGTGACCGGAGCAAAATACCAGGATACAGGCATCAGCCTTCCGAAGGTGCTTAACGATGACGGAAGCACTCAGAAAACAGGTATTTTCTATCCGCATAAGTACCAGACCGTTCCCGGCTTCGGAGCAGTTCCGGTTCATCCGTGCAAGGGAAGCACATCCACTGGCGGCTGTGACGGATTATGGCAGAATGTCGAGATTGTGGCGGTCGCCCTTCGGTTCGGTAGTTGCACCTACGGTACGATTGCTGGTTTGCGCTACTTGAATGTGACCCGCACTGCCGGGATTGCCGCCTGGATCATCGGGGCCGCCGTCCTTCTTTTACCACCTGTCGGGGTCGCAGCGTAAGCAAGACACCGTGATAGGGGGTCTGGGGGTCTGCGTCAGCAGAATTCCCCCAGTGGAACAAAATCGGATTTTAATAGCGTAAGGAAGAATAACAGGGGCGCAGGACTGCGTCACCTCGGGCGGTCGCCCTTCGGTTCGGTAATTGCAACAACGGTACGAATGATGGTTTGCGCTACTTGAATGTGAACAACACTGCCGGGAATGCCAACTGGAACATCGGGGCCGCCTTATTCTATCTTAAACGGAATAACAACCCAAAGCAGTCCTGCTTCCTACACCGCTGACCTTTGAGACAAGGCTTACTCACCATTATTGGGAAGATGAGTGGAAATGAGTCCGACACAGGACGCACGGTAAAGCGGTCGCACCTGCCGTGCGTAGGAGATAGAAGAAAAAATATCTTATAGGAGTACTCAGCAGAATGCGAAAAGTTGATATCGAATTCCATCTGCGTAATGAACCGGAACACGGTCACAAAGAGTACAAATATCTGTATCAACAAATGCTTAAGGAAGAAACTATCCGGAAAGCATATAAGAAATTACGCAAAGGAAAGACCAAGAGAAAAGAAATCCAGTACATTGATGCACACCTCGATGATGAGGTGCAGAAAATGTACAACATGATCCTAAACACAAAGCCTCCCGGAGTGGAAGTGCCACACCCGGAACTGGCATACAAACCCAAGAAAAGAACTCCGAAGATTATCTTCGAGCATGGGAAACGGCGCAAGATTTATATGCCGGAAATCCATGAACAATGGCTGCACCACATCATCGTTCTGGTATTAGAACCAATCATCACAGCCACAGCCTATCCGTACTCCTGTGGCTCGTTCCCGAAGCGTGGAGCGCACTACGGAAAGAGACAGATAGAGCGGTGGCTTTTGCATGACCTAAAAGGAACACGGTGCTTCGCAAAGATGGATATCCGGCATTTTTATGATAGTATCCGGCTGAAAGTTCTAATGAGAGAACTGGCAATCAGAATCAAGGATGAATGGTTTTTATACATCATCGAATTATGCCTGCAGGGATTTAACAAAGGAATCCCTCTCGGATTTTACATCAGCCAGTGGTTGGCAAATTACCTCTTAGAACCACTCGACCGACTGATCACAAAGACGCTCGGTCTGCCAAAGTTGCAGAGATACATGGACGACATCGTCATATTCGCAAGCAGCAAGAAAGTCCTCCACGGAGCAATCGTGGAAATAATGAAGTTGCTCGGTCAGCGTTTCAGATTAAAACTGAAACACAATTACCAGGTGTGCAAATTCTACTACGAGAAGGGCAAGCGGAAGATAGGTAGGGCACTGGACTTCATGGGTTTTATATTTTACAGAAACAAGACGCTGATCAGAAAGAACATCATGCTATCCGCAACACGGTTGGCAAAGAAGATGGGGAGGTCAAAGGAAGCAAACCGTGGATACTTTCACAGACACATCGAAGCCATGCTGTCGTACATGGGATGGTTTACCTGCACGGACACATACGACTGTTACCAGAGCAGGATAAAACCTTATATCCATGTGGGCCGGCTTAAGAAAATAATATCAAAAATCAAAAGGAGGCAGAACCATGAAGGAATGGACCAAGGAAAGATGCTCCGAGGAGCCGCAGGAGCTGCAGCTTGTGGCTGACGGCATCTACATCCAGAGAAAGAACATCGAGAAAGTGCAGCACGAAGCAACCGAGGGCATGGAAGCCTACACCGACTGGGAGTGCGATAGCAGGGAAATCACTGTATCGGAATACCAGATGTTGGAATCCATCAAGCAGATCAACACCGACAAGGCGATTGATGATTACACCGCACAGCTTATCGAGGAGGGATTGTTATAATGAGAGTATTAATCGACAGTCTGAAAAGACTTTATACCGCAGGCAGGCTGACAAAGGAACAGATTGCAGCCAGAGTGGAGAAGGGAACTATTGATGAAGCAGAGTACGAGGAAATCACAGGAGAGAAGTACAAGGCAGAAACCAAGGCAAAATAACTTCCAATGTACCCACGCACATGGGAGCAGGTACTGCCATAAGCACATGAAAGAATGTGACCTCGACTGCAAGGAAAGCGGCACCTGTGCCCACTGCACAAATTACCACATACCGATGACGCAGTACCCATGCAAGCGGTGTGAGAAATTAAATCAGAATTAAGGACCGTCCGGACAGGGCGGTCTTTTTAGAGAGGAGGTGCAGCGCATGGATGTGACAGCAATCATCGTGGCAGCGAGTATCCCATCGGCACTGACTGGCTTCTTTTTCTGGCTCATCGAGCAGAGCATACAGAAGCGTGCCGACAAGGAAAAAGCAGAGCGGGAAGAACGGCAGAAGGAAGTAGATGCCAGAGAGCAGATCCGAGAGAAGAATGAACTCTGCATCATCAACTGCGTCAATGCTTCCCTGGCACTCGGAGAAGCGACAGCCAGAGCGGTGCAGAGAATCCCGGACGCACACTGCAATGGGGATATGCACGCAGCACTCGAATACGCTCAGAAAGTCAAGCACGAACAGAAGGACTTTTTGAACGAACAGGCACTTAAACAAATTGTATAACAGGAGGACAAAGCAATGAAGAAAATCGACTGGGTAAGAAAACTCACAAGCAGAAAACTGTGGACAGCAGTGGCATCATTTGTCTCAATGATGATCCTCGCCACAGGCGGAACAGACAACACGGCAACGCAGGTAACTGCACTCATTATGGCAGGAGCGTCCGTGGTGGCTTACATCATCGGAGAAGGCTTGACCGACTCCGCCAACATCGGTGCTTCGGACGACACCGAGGAACAGTAACAGGAAACATACGCAGCAGGGCGGCCAGTAGGCTGCCCTATTTTATCACAGAAAGCGAGGAAACAGATATGGCAATCAAAGGTATGGACATTTCATATTGGCAGGGCAATGTAGACTTTGCCAGAGTAGCAGCAGACGGCATCAAGTTCGCAATCCTCCGTGAAGGATACGCACAGACGGTAGACGCAAAGTTCCGACAGTATGTGGATGGATGCAGAAAGAATGGCATCGAGATCAAGGGAGTATATCATTTCAGTTATGCACTCAACGCAGAACAGGCAGCGCAGGAGGCGGCATTCTGCATTAAGCAGATGGAACAGGCAGGTCTCGGAAAAGATGTGATCGTATTTTACGATTTTGAGTACGACACCGTAAAGAAAGCCAAGGCAAAGGGAGTGACCCTCGGAAAGAATGAGTGTATCGCATTCACAAAGGCATTCTGCGAGTACGTGGAAAGCCACGGATACAAAGCAGGTGTTTATTCTAATATCGACTACCACAGAAATATGTATTCGGACGAAGTGCTCTCCAAGTATGTGTACTGGCTCGCAGATTACACAGGATCTCCGGACTATGACTGTGCATTCCACCAGTACACCAGTTCCGGAACAGTAAGCGGAATCGATGGCAAGGTAGATATGGATTACTACTACGGAGAGGAAATCAAAGAGAACCAGGGCGAGAAGAAATCCGTCACTGAGGTGGCAAAGGAAGTGCTCACAGGCAAATGGGGAAACGGAGATGACCGCAAGAACAGACTGGCCGCTGCCGGATATGACTACGCAACGGTGCAGGCAGAAGTGAACCGCCTTGCAGGAGTAACCTCCGCACCGAAAAAGAGCGTGGCAGAAATCGCCAAGGAAGTCATTGCAGGACAGTGGGGAAATGGCGATGACAGAAAGAACCGCATCAAGGCAGCCGGATATGACTACGAAGCAGTCCAGAAAGAGGTCAACGCACAGCTTGGAGTAAAACCGCAAAAAAGCGTTACTGAGGTAGCCAAGGAAGTGATCGCAGGCAAGTGGGGCAACGGAGCAGACCGAAAGAAGAAACTCACTGCTGCCGGATACGATTATGATGCAGTGCAGAAAAAGGTCAATGAACTTCTGAAATAAGGGATTGACTGAATAAAATAGTGGAGGTATTATGTGCCGCAGAGGGGGTTCTAAAGGGGGTAAGCACCCGGACGATGTGACCGACATCAATGTCGGGAGCAAAAGACCACAGAACACACACCGTGGCACACCGTGACCGCCAGAAAGAGACGATACAAGACCCAGTGGAAGAAATACCCACTGGGTCTTTTTTAATGCCAAATTGGGGCAAATCTGAAAGCCAAAGAAAAAGCAGGAGCAATGATTACCCCTGCGGAAAGATAAAGATTTTATAGACCTGCTCCGGGGTAAGAGAATACCTCCGTGCAATCAGACGAATATACTTCAGAGCGAACTCGCCACGACCATTCCAGATGGTGGAGAAGTTCGGAACGGACATACCAATGGCCGCAGCCAAGTCCTTATTTTTATCCCCATGAGCACGCATAATCGGCTCAAGCAATTCTTTATTCATTTAAACCTCCTAAATTTATCGCCGGGAATTTGTCGCCGGAATTTTTATCGCCGTTTTTTGAAAGACGAAAAGCCATGTCGCCATTCGGTATCGCCCGAAATGAGAGAGCGTCCGATGTTACGGTACACCAGATGAAACCTCGTGCTCGGCTACACATCACCTAAACCTTTCTCTGCAAAGCAGGAAACAAAGTCAACGAGTTGCGATAGGCAATCGGCAGAGCCAATAACTCCTCCTACCTTTAAGGCTTTCACATTAAAAACCAGTCAAACTTGTCAGACATCACTCAGACATGGCATCGTCCTTGCTCCCCTCACGCTTCCGCCTTCTGGACTTGGGACCGGGCATCGGTGGGTTAGAGCCGGGGCAACTGCCCCGGTGGACTGGCTATCTGGAAAGCAGGAGAAGCAGACCAGAAACCACGATAAGCAACTCCGCAATCCTAAAAGCCAGTACCGATAGAGAAACACTAAGTCGTTTCATTGACAAGACCTCCAATCATGTGGTATATTTTGAGAAGCAAGGGAGAGAGGTGGACCCCTCCCCCAAGCGGAAATCATAGGATGATGAACTTGATCACGGCGATCAGCGTTCCGATTTCCAATGCAAGCTGGGTAAGTGCTCGAACCACTTTACTCAGCTTATTTATTTTAGAAACCAGTGAATCCAAATCCATCTTAGCACCTCCTTTCCTTTAGGTTGTTGGTATATTACCTTGGGTTGCGGAGGTATTCAAGTCTTTTATAACAAGTAAATTCAACAAAAATATAACATGAAAAGCACCAATTCTTTGTTGGTATCTTATCCTTATTTATAAGTGTTTTGTTATTGAAAATTATAACTTAAACACCGATAATAGTAGAAAGACCGACAGAGGAGGTGGCTGCCATGCGCAGATTTAAACAGTTATCCAGAGCAGACAGACTGAAAATAGAAGCATTGCTGAAGGCAGGACATAGCAAACAGGAAATCGCTGATCAGATAGGGGTCCATGTCAGCACCATATACCGTGAATTAGAGAGAGGGAGATATATACACACAAATTCAGACCTTACAGAGGAGGAGCGATACTCCCCAGACATCGCAGAAGAAAAGTACCAACAGAATCTGCGAGACAAAGGACCAGACCTCAAAATCGGAAAAGACCATAGACTGGCAGAATATATAGAAACAAAGATAGCAGAGGACGGATACTCCCCAGGAGCAGTCCTCGGAGAAATCAAAGCCAAGGGGTTGAAATTTGATACAGAGATCAGCAAGCCGACCCTGTACAGTTACATAGACAAAGGCGTCTTCCTCACGATTACAAACAAGGCTCTCCCGGTAAAGGGCAGACGCAAAAAGAAGAATAAGAAAGTCCGCAGGCAGGCAAGAGCAAATGCAGGCACAAGCATAGAAAAGCGGCCAGAGGACATCGAAACAAGAGAAGAATTCGGACACTGGGAGATGGACACAGTGGTCGGAAAGAGAGGGGAAAGCAAACACAGCCTCCTGGTACTCACGGAACGAAAAACCAGGAACGAACTCATATACCTTTTATACGAACACACCACGGAGCAGGTCTGCAAGAGACTGGATCAGTTAGAAGCAGAGTGGGGAGATAAGTTCGGGCAGGTATTCAAAACCATAACCGTGGACAACGGTTCGGAGTTTGCCGATTTTGAAGGGATGCAGAAATCGGCAGCAGACGAATCTGAAAAGAGAGTGACTGTATTCTACTGCCATCCATACTGCTCATTTGAGAGAGGAAGCAACGAGAATCAGAACAGGCTCGTCCGCAGGAAGATACCAAAGGGAGAAAACTTCGATGACCGGACAGAGGAAGATATTCAGAGCGTAGAGGACTGGATCAACGACTACCCAAGGGAGATGTTTGGATGGAGAACCTCCAGTGAACTGTTCCAAGAAGAACTGGCGAAACTGGCATGAATATAGTAGAATAAGCGAGAGTAAAAACGAAAAGAGGATATGTCTGTGCAAAATTACCAACAAAACCCAAATCGCATTGTGCAAAGTGATGAAATGAAGTTTTGCAAGTAAAGTTTTGCATTTATTGCTTGACTTTTCATTATCTGAATTGTTTGCAAAAAAGTGTTGACAACTGAGACGGATTATGATAGATTATACAAAGCGTGAAGCGGAAAAGAAAGAAGAGTATCCACTCTCACCTCAGCACGATTGGGTGACTGAAGGTCAGATATTGATTATAACACATAATTTATGAATTGTGTAGTTTATAACTGTCGGGTGGATGGATTCTGCTCGATTTTTTGTTTTCATAAGCCGGAAGGAATTCATTTGATGGAGGTATACGACAATTAGCGAATTAATGATTAACGAGCAGATCAGGGACAAGGAAGTTCGTCTGATTAGTGAGGATGGGGAACAATTGGGAATTATGTCAGCAAAGGAAGCTTATAAGCTGGCGCAGGAAGCGGAACTTGATCTTGTGAAGATCGCACCGACAGCCAAACCGCCTGTATGTAAGATCATTGATTATGGGAAATACCGGTATGAACTTACAAGAAAGGAAAAAGAGGCAAAGAAAAAGCAGAAGACTGTAGAGGTGAAGGAAGTTCGCTTATCACCGAATATCGATACGAATGACCTGGTTACCAAGGCGAACAGTGCACGCAAGTTTGTTACGAAGGGAAATAAAGTGAAAGTTACACTTCGTTTCCGCGGAAGAGAGATGGCGCATATTCAGCAGAGTAAACATATTCTTGATGATTTTGCAAAGATGCTTGAAGATGTTGCGTCAGTTGAAAAACCGGCAAAACTTGAAGGTCGGAACATGAGTATGGTTTTAACAGTAAAACGTTAAAAATAAAGACATTTTGTCTGAAAGGGCACAAAGATAATAAAGGAGGAAATGATTATGCCAAAAATCAAAACAAACAGAGCGGCTGCAAAGCGCTTTACAAAGACAGGTACAGGAAAGCTGAAAAGAAATAAAGCTTATAAAAGCCATATCTTAACAAAGAAGACAACAAAGAGAAAAAGAAATCTCAGAAAGTCTACAATCACAGATGCTACAAATGTAAAGAACATGAAGAAGGTATTACCATATCTGTAAGATACGGTTTTTAAAGGAGGATTAGGAAATGGCAAGAATTAAAGGCGGAATGAACGCAAGAAAGAAACATAACAGGGTATTAAAACTTGCAAAAGGATACAGAGGAGCCCGTTCAAAACAGTACAGAGTAGCTAAGCAGTCAGTTATGCGTGCTCTTACATCTGCTTATGCAGGAAGAAAGCAGCGCAAACGTCAGATGCGCCAGCTCTGGATCGCTCGTATCAATGCAGCGGCAAGAATGAATGGTTTGTCATACAGCAAATTTATGCATGGCCTGAAACTGGCTAACATAGACATGAACAGAAAGATGCTTGCAGAAATGGCAGTAAGTGATAAAGAAGGATTTGCTTCACTGGCAGAAATTGCAAAATCAAAACTGGCTTAATTATATCTGTTTTATTATAATATAAAGAAACCACCGGGAGAATGAGAGAGATAAGATTATCCAACTGATCTACCGGTGGTTTTTGTTCCCTGGAATTGTTCATCGTGGATATGGCAGGAAGATCTTTCTGCCATTTGTCATGAACTGAAATTTGATCTTTGGGGTGAAATAACTCAAAAATGGTCCACCGGACCATTTTTTATATGCTTGGCAACAAAAATACCGGAAACCTTATTCTTCAGGTCTCCGGTACTATTGTTTATGCGGAAGATGGGACTTGAACCCACACAGCTCGAAAGCTACAAGATCCTTAGTCTTGCTCGTCTGCCAGTTCCGACACTTCCGCGTCTTTATTTTGTGGCCTGTCCTTGCCACAAGTGGTATAATACTATGTCGCTTGAAAAAAGTCAACACTTTTTTGCAAAAAAATAAAAAAAGTGTCACAGTAGTTACAGGTCACACTCATATCGGGAAATTTCCTCCCTTATCTTCATACCTGCATGTAACTGACAGTAACCTGAACCATTACTGCCATTATGGATTTTTGTTTAAGATGCACAAATATTATTGACGCTGTAAGTAAAACATGGTAATATTGTTATACATTATTGAGTTGTTACTGTTAAATCAGGCAAGATCAGAATCTACGGGTTTTGGTCTTTTTTTGCGTGTATGAGGAAAGCTGGTGATGTATAGTAAGATTATCATTGGGATTATACCTGAAAATTAGAGTTAAGTGCGAAAATGTGAGCGGAAAAGAAAGGAAATTGTTATGAAAAGAAGAGGTAAGAAATTACTGGCATTATTATGTGCGGTAAGCATGAGTGTACCCTTGATTAATGTGGCAGAACCGCTGCCTGTCCATGCAGAGGAAACAGCTGTGACAGGCAGCATGAATGAAAACATGAAGCTCTGGTACACAACACCTGCTAATATCAATACGGCAGAAACTGCAAGCGGGGAGTGGATGAGAGAGTCGCTTCCGCTTGGAAACGGAACATTAGGCAATTTGATTTTCGGAGGCATTTCAAAGGAGAGAATCCATTTTAATGAAAAGACGCTCTGGACAGGGGGACCTACTGCAGATAATCCGAATTTTGAATTTGGAAATGTTACTTATACACAAGAGGAAATAGACGAATACCGACGGGTATTAGATGATAAGTCCACGAACGTTTTTAATGATACGAACGGACTTGGCTATTCGGAATTCCGCTTTGTCGGCAGAGACTGGAATATGGGCTCTTATCAGGATTTCGGTGATATCTGGGTCGATTATTCTCCTATGGGAATTACGGATAAGAATGTCCAGGATTACAGAAGAGAGCTTGACCTGCAGACAGGGATTGCCTCAACGGAGTTCTCATATAGTAACGTACAGTATACAAGGGAACACTTTGTCAGCTATCCCGATAATGTGATGGTAACAAGGCTGGATGCATCTAAACCGGGCAAACTGAGCGTTGACGTCACAATGGAGTTGAATAATGGTGAGCTGGCAGGAACTGATATTTTGGATCCGGAAAATAATACATATACAATTGACGGGTATGTGAAAAATAATGGCCTGAAGTTCCGTACAACGATGAAACTGGTCGTTGAGGGCGGAAGTATTGAAGCAGATACGGAGAAAAAGGTTTACCATATTAAAAATGCCGATAATGTGATGATCGTGATGGCTGCAGAAACAGACTATAAAGATGAATTCCCGGTTTATCGTGATACGGAAAAGGTATTAAGTGAAGTGGTAGACGGTCGTGTGGATACATGTTCGGAAATGAGCTATGAGCAGCTGAAAGAGAACCATTTGTCGGATCATCAGACATTATTTGACCGTGTGGAGCTGGATCTTGGAGAATGTCTGCCGAATATACCGACTAATCAGCTGATCGATGAGTACCGCAGCGGTAATTATTCAACTTATACGGAGGTACTGAGCTTCCAGTATGGTCGCTATTTATCGATCGCCGGATCCCGCGGCGTGCTTCCGAGTAACCTGGTAGGTTTATGGACAGTCGGACCTTCCGCATGGAATGGCGACTATCATTTCAATATTAATCTGGAAATGAACTATTGGCCTGTATATGTGACGAATCTTGCGGAATGTGGTGAAACCTTCATTGAATATATGGATGCCTTAAGAGAACCCGGAGAAATGACGGCTGAAATGGTTCACGGAATTGACGGGGCAATGGAAAATCATAATGCATTTACATTCCATACACAAAGCAATATTTTCGGTATGACCTCACCGTCAGGGGCACAGGAATACGGCTGGAATCCAAGCGGCGCTGCCTGGTGCATGCAGAATGTATGGCAATATTATGAATTTACTCAGGATAAGGAATATCTGGAGGATGTCATTTATCCGATTATCAAGGAGGCTGCCCAGTTCTGGGATGCCTATCTGTGGACATCAGATTACCAGGTGATCGATGATGAAAGTTCACCTTATAATGGACAGAACAGGGTTGTTGTGGCGCCGAGTGTTTCTGCCGAACAGGGGCCTACGGTAAATGGCTCCACATATGATCAGTCTCTTGTATGGGAATTATACAAGGAGGTCATTGAGGCAGGAAAGATCGTCGGTGAGGATGAAGAACTTCTGGAACAGTGGCAAGCAACGATGCAGAAGCTGGATCCTATTAATATTAATGCGACCGGCGGAATCAAGGAGTGGTACGAGGAAACCAGAGTCGGAACAGAAAGCGGCCATAATAAATCTTATGCACAGGCAGGAGATCTTGCCGAAGTAGAAGTGCCAAACAGTGGATGGTATGTCGGACATCCGGGTGAGCAAAGACATGCTTCCCATCTGGTAGGTCTTTACCCGGGAACGTTGATCAGCAAAGAAAATGAAGAGTATTTAAATGCAGCTGTCGTTTCGTTGGAAGAGAGAGGATATTATTCAACCGGATGGTCAAAGGCAAATAAGGTGAACCTTTGGGCAAGGACAGGAAACGGTGACAATGCCTATAAAGTGCTGAATAACCTGATCGGCGGAAATTCTTCCGGATTACAGTACAATTTATTTGATTCCCACGGTTCCGGCGGCGGTGATACTATGATGTACGGTTCACCGATCTGGCAGATCGACGGAAACTATGGGCTGACAGCCGGCGTGGCAGAAATGCTGATCCAGTCACAGCTGGGATATACACAATTTTTGCCGGCAATCCCGCAGGCGTGGGACAATGGCAGTGTGACCGGATTAAAAGCCAGAGGGAATTTTACGATTGGCGAAACATGGAAAAATGGCTTGGCTGCTGCCTTTACGGTTGCATATGAAGGTCCTGAAGAAAGCAGTACTTTTATCGGGGAGTATAAGGAGATTCAAAAAGCATCGGTTCGTGATGAAAAGGGGAATGTGGTCGAAACAACTATTGATGAAAACGGTCATCTTACATTCAATGCGGTAAAAGGAGTGACCTACACAATTGATATGCCAGAGACAGACCGAACAACGTTGATCGAGAAAGCTGACGAATGTTTCAATGAGCTCCATAAGGATTTAAATAAAGTCAGGGAAGAATTACAGGCTGCAGTTACGGAGGATTCATCAAATCTGGCAGATGTATTACAGAAAGCAAGAAAGATGAATGAGATGTATGAAGAATTGCTGGAAAACCAGGAAACGATTTACTACCTGACAACAAAAGAAGGCCTGACCTATGATAAGATTGATTCCATGTATCATACGTTGAATCAGTTAAGAAGTCATTTGCTGGATAATACAGGTGACATCAACTATTATCAGAATATCAGTCCGGAGGTGAAAGAAATTTATCATACGATGAAAGAACAGATGGAAAATCGTGTGATTTCATTCAGCAAAGAATCGGGTCTGATAAACAGTGATGATACAACATTAAGTTTAGGGAAGAGTGAATCAGCGGCAGATTATGTGATACGCTACACGACAGACGGAAATGAGCCGGGAGCAGCATCGGCTGTATACGAGGGAACAATTTCATTAAGCTCCACGGAGGATACGACGGTAAGCGCTGCGCTGTTCCTGAATGATCAGAGAGTGAGTCCGGTTTACAGCCGTCAGTATGTGGTAAAGGGTGCACAGATGGGCTCGGTTGATGTATCGTGGCAGCAGGATTGGGGATCAACTTATAATAAGGACAAGATGATCGATGGAGACGCCGGATCACGCTGGGCATCCCAGAATGCCGCCGGTGATATCGAAATCACATTAAATTTTGCTGAACAGGAAAAGATCAATACCCTGTATTTTGATGTATTTGTTTCTTACCATAACTGTATTAACGGGTTTGAAATTCAGGTGTTGAAGGATGAAAATTATGAGAAAGTGTATGAAGGGGATTCCCTCGCACCTTTTAATTATTCAACAGATCATAGTTACAAATTGATTGAGATCCCTGAGGTTACAACTACATCTGTTAAGATCATACTGCGGGACGGTTATCAGGAACCTTCTATTTGGGAAATAAAGGCATTTGATCTGAATTCTGCAGTGGCGGCAGAAGGAGAGGATACGAATTTAAATGCAATGATCAAACTGGCAGAGGATGCTGACAGAAACAGTGCCGGATATGAGGAAGCACCTGAAAATCTGATAGCTGCGTTTGAAGATGCCATTTCAGATGCGAAAGCACATAGCGGTATGACTCAGTCAATGATGGACAGCCGTGAAGAATTTTTGAGAAACCGTTATAATCGTCTGGGATATGGTGCGATTGATAAGAGTGTGCTGAAGAACCTGATCGATCAGGCGGAAGCCCTGGATGTGAATGAGTACACAAGAGACAGTATGTATAGCTGAAGAAAGAACTGGTTAAAGCAAAAGCGGTTTATGATAACGATGATGCTACCCAGCCGGCTATTGACAGAGAAGTGGAAAATCTGCAAAAAGCATTGGGGCAGCTCGAATCAGGAAAATATATTACTGTTTCTGTTCCTTCCGACGATCTGACGAATACGGGGACATGGTTTCTGGCAGGAAGCTTTATGGCTACCGCAGACGATAATGCAGGAAAGCTGACTTATACATTTGATGGTATGGGAATTCTTGTTCCCACTGTTAAGGCCAGCGATCATGGGGTGATCCGTGTAACGATTGTAAATGAATCCGGTGAGGAAATTTACATGGAAGAAATCGATACATATGCATCGAGCCGCAGTGAAGGTGTTGAACTGATGCATATGGAATTTGAAGATGGCGGATATACGATTAGCTTTGAAAGAGTAGGAAGTAGTCCTCAGAATCCGGGCAATAAAGGCTGGACAGAGGTTGGAACGCTTTCCATTTCCCAGAAATTTATAGAAACGGTAGACCGCTCTGCATTGGAAGCTTCTTTGCGTAATTGCGACGGCTTGGTGGAAAATGAATATCAGGCAGACAGCTGGGCTGAGTTCGAAGCAGTTTTAGAGGAAGCAAATACTGTCCACAATAAGGCGGATGAAGAAACCTGTACAGCCGAAATGGAGGATATCAGTGAACAACTGGATCAGGCAAGGCTGAACTTAAGGATCAAAGCAGACCTGACGGAATTGAAAAAAGCCCTGGAACAGGCGAAAGCAATCAAAGAAGGGGATTATTCAAAAGAAAGTTATGAAAGTCTGCATCAGACAGTTCTTGAGGTGGAGAGCTTCTTAAACAGTAATTATAATCAGGATGAGGTTGATGCAAAGACAACGCTGCTTCTTCAGAAGATCGGTGAACTGACTGTTGACAAGAGCGGACTGGAAGAAAATATAAGGGAGGCAGAGAGCCTGAAAGAAGAGAATTATACAGAAGCAACATGGGAGGAATTAAAGACTGCACTGACAAAGGCGCAGGGTGTAAATGATGATGAAGAGGCCGTGCAGTCTGAAGTCGATGAGGCAGCAGAAGCCCTGAGTGATGCCATAGATGCATTGGAAGAAGTAGAAGTTCTTCCGGCAGAACTCCCATTTAAGGATGTAAAAGATGGCGATTGGTTCTACAATTATGTATATGATGTGTATGTAAAAGGACTTATGACCGGTTTGGAGAAAACCATTTTCGGACCGGGCAATGATCTTGTAAGGGCACAGTTTGCAGTGATTATTTATCGCATGGAAGATGAGCCGAAAGTAACTTTCAAGGATACATTTGCAGATGTCAAAAGCGGACAGTTTTACGGTAACGCTGTAATCTGGGCAGCAGAAAATGGAATCGTAACAGGGTATACATCTACAGGTCTGTTCGGACCAAACGACAAGATAACCCGTGAACAGATGGCTGCGATTATGTTCCGTTATGCAAAGTACAAACAGCTCGATACAACCGAAAGAGAAAAACTGGATGATTTCACAGATGGAGATAAAGTTCAGCCATTCGCAGTAGATGCTATGGAATGGTGTGTGGCAAACAAAATTATCAGCGGCAAGGGTGAAGATAACGCGAAATATCTTGATCCTCAGACTGGTGCAAGCCGGGCGGAATGTGCAACGATCATCAGCCGGTATACAGAGATGGAATAAACAGTTTCTGTGAAACAAAACCAGGCTGCTTGCAAACGTTATATCTACTATGTAAGACTAACTTCCACCTTGTAGGATTTGATTCTTCAGGGTGGAAGTTTTTTGCTCTGAAAAGTAGTGCGGGTGTGAGCAATAATGAAAAGTATGGATTTCCATGTAATGGCGGCAAAATAACACTTGCATAATACTGCTTTTAAAAGTATACTTAATATTGAGGATTGTGCAAAAAATCTAAAATCAGTGCTTAAAGACAATATCTTTAGGCAATATGTCAAAGAAGCTGTTTTCGTAAACAGGTTTACTGATTTGGATTTGCACAAGACAATATTAACTTTGAGGAGGCAGTGTATGAGTGCAGAGACAAAAAAAGGAAGGGTTACAATTCCTACAGACGTTGATGTGGTAAAAGAGACGAAGGAATTGATCAAGCGTTGGGGAGCCGATGCAATTCGTGACTGTGATGGTACAGACTATCCGGATGAACTGAAAGCGGAAGATGCAAAAGTGTATGCTACATATTATACAACGAGGAAAGATAATGAGTGGGCAAAGGCTAATCTGGATGAGGTTCAGCAGATGTATATCATGACAGATTTTCATACGTCAGATTCTGATAGCCTGTCCATTCATCTGATGGATCATCTTTATCCTGACATGCTTCAGGTTAATACCAGAGATGATATTGAGCGTTGGTGGGAAGTAATAGATCGTACTACCGGAGAAGTTGTTCCTTACGGTGTATGGACATATGATAGAGAGGCAGGAGATGTGGTGATCAGTCCGGCTAAGCCGTTCCACGATTATACAGTAAGCTTCCTTGCATATATTATGTGGGATCCGGTACATATGTTTAATGCGGTTACAAACGGATGGACAAACTTTGAAAAGCAGATTACATTTGATGTCCGTCAGCCGAAGACACACGAGTATTCCATGAAGAGACTGAGAAATTTCCTGGAGACACATGAGTATGTTGATGTTGTCAGATATACTACTTTCTTCCATCAGTTCACTTTGATTTTTGATGAGCTGGCAAGAGAAAAATATGTAGACTGGTATGGATATTCCGCTTCTGTAAGTCCGTATATCCTGGATCAGTTTGAAAAGGAAGTAGGGTACAAATTCCGTCCGGAATATATCATTGACCAGGGGTATATGAATAATCCATACCGGATTCCGAGCAAAGAGTTTATGGATTTCGTGAAATTCCAGATGCGGGAAGTTGCGAAGCTTGCTAAGGAAATGGTTGACATTACACATGAATACGGCAAAGAGGCAATGATGTTCCTCGGAGATCACTGGATCGGTACAGAACCGTTCCTGGATGAATTTAAGAAAATCGGTCTTGACGCCGTAGTAGGAAGTGTCGGTAATGGTGCTACTCTTCGTCTCATCAGCGACATTAAAGGAGTAAAATATACTGAAGGCCGCCTTCTTCCGTATTTCTTCCCGGATGTGTTTAATGAGAACGGTGACCCGGTAAAAGAAGCAAAATATAACTGGGTAACTGCAAGACGTGCGATTTTGAGAAGTCCGATAGACCGTATCGGCTACGGCGGATATCTGAAGCTGGCCCTGCAGTTCCCTGAATTCATTGATTATGTAGAAAGTGTAACGAACGAGTTCCGTGAGCTGTATGATAATATCAAGGGAACAACTCCATACTGTGTGAAGAAAGTCGCAGTGCTCAACTGCTGGGGACGTATGCGTGCGTGGGGCAACCATATGGTTCATCATGCAATTTATCATAAGGCAACATATTCTTATGCCGGAATCATTGAGACGCTGTCAGGAGCACCGTTTGATGTGAAATTTATCAACTTTGAAGATGTTCGTGAGAATCCGGATATGCTGAGCGAGTTTGATGTGATCCTCAATGTCGGTGATGCAGATACGGCATATACCGGCGGTGAAAACTGGGTCGATGAGACGATCGTGACAGCCGTTAAGAAATTTGTGTATAACGGCGGCGGATTTATCGGTGTCGGCGAACCGACTGCACATCAGTGGGAAGGAAGATTCTTCCAGCTTGCCGGTGTTCTCGGAGTTGAACGTGAGAATGGATTTACTCTGAATAAAGATAAATATAACTGGGAAGAGCATGACCACTTTATTATCGAAGACTGCAAGGGTGATATTGATTTCGGTGAAGGAAAAGAGAACATTTACGCTCTGGAAGGTGCTACGATTATTAAACATATTGACAAAGAAGTTCAGCTTGCTGTTAATGAGTTTGGAAAAGGACGAAGCGTATATATCAGCGGTCTTCCGTACAGTTTTGAGAACAGCCGTCTGTTCTACCGCTCCGTAATCTGGGCATCACACGATGAAGAAAATCTGCATAAGTGGTTCAGCACAAACTATAATGTTGAAGTACATGCTTATGTAAAGAATGGAAAATACTGTGTGGTCAACAATACTTATGAGCCGCAGGATACAACCGTTTACAGAGGAGACGGAAGCAGCTTTGACCTCCATATGGATGCAAATGAGATAAAATGGTACGAGATTTAAAAAAAATGATATTTTTTTACAAATCGTTCACATAATGTTTGCAATTATTAGTGAAATGAGTTAAAATTTAAGGTGTATTTAAGGACAATCATCAGTCCTTAAAATAAACTGCCGTTTCTTCAGGCAGAAATTAAAATTATAAGGGAGGAAATTTAAATGAAGAAGAAATTTGTAAGTGTATTGCTTTGTGCAGCAATGGTGAGCACGCTTGCTATTGGCTGTACAAGCAAACCAGAAGACAGCAGCAACGGCGATGATGCATCTGCTGGAGAAAATCAGGTCCTTAAGGTGGCTGCATTTGAAGGTGGATACGGAGCAGACATGTGGACAGAGGTGGCTGAAGCTTTCGAAGCATCTCATGAAGGTGTTACCGTTGAGCTGACAGTTGACAAGAAGATCGAAGATATCATCAGCCCAAGCATGAAGGCTGGAGATTATCCGGATGTTGTTCACTGTGCAACAGGTAGAGAAGCTGCCCTGACAGAGACACTGACAAAAGAAAAAGGACTTCTTGAACTGACAGACGTTCTGGATATGACAGTTCCGGGTGAAGATGTTACAGTTAAAGAGAAAGTTCTTCCGGGATTCCTTGATACTCTTGGAACCAATCCGTATGGTGACGGCGTTACATATTACGCACCGATGTTCTACAGCCCGTGTGGATTGTTCTACAATGCAGGTCTGTTAGAAGAAAAAAGCTGGGAAGTTCCTACCACATGGGATGAGATGTGGGAACTTGGCGACAAGGCTAAAGCAGAAGGTATTGCACTCTTCACATATCCGACACCGGGATACTTTGATGCATTTACCTATGCACTTCTTGAGTCTTCAGGCGGAATGGATTTCTACAACAGCGCTATGATGTATGAAGATGGTGCTTGGGAATCAGATGAAGCTACAGCAGTATTTGAACTTGTTGGTAAACTTGCTGATTACACAGAAGAAACAGTTGTAGCTAACGCTAACAATGATAACTTTACAAAGAACCAGCAGCTGATTCTTGACAACAAAGCAATCTTCTGCCCGAACGGAACATGGCTTCCGGGAGAAATGGCAGATGCTCCGAGAGCTGACGGATTTGAATGGGGATTCACAGCAGTTCCGGCAGTTGCAGAAGGTGAGAAACCGTCATCCTTTACATTCTTCGAGCAGATGTGGATTCCGGCAGAAGCAGAGAATCAGGATCTTGCAAAAGAATGGATCGCATTTATGTATTCAGATGTAGCAGCAGAAATCTTCGCTAAGTCAGGAGCTGTACAGCCGATCGAAGGCGCAGCAGACTTCCTTGATGAAGAAAATCAGCTGTACTACCACATCTATGATGATGATGCAGCAATCGCAGTTATGGGCGGATTTGCAGCTACAGAGCCTGTAGAGGGCGTATCTATGGCAGATTCTCTGTTTAATGCTGTTAACAGTATCATGAGCGGAGACAAGACTGTTGAACAGTGGCAGGCAGATGTTGAGGCTGCAAGTGATGCTTTGAGAGACGCTATGTAATCGTATAAGTTAAAATGGCTTTTAGAATTATTACACTGATTTAAAGCCGGCAGGGGACATGCTGGATTAATCCGGGCGTGTCCCCTTTACTTATATGATAATACTGCAGGGACAGGAGGAAGTGTGTATGCGACAGCAAAAGGACAGGACTGGGTTTATCGCAGCATGCGTATTACCAGCCACTATATTATTCATAATTTTTATGATTATTCCGACTATCAATGTCTTTAGAATGTCTCTTTATAAATGGGGTGGATACTCTAACAATAAACAATTTGTCGGATTCAATAACTTTAAGATTCTGATGAATGACCAGAAGTTCCTGCGCTCATTCCAGAATACCGTACTGCTGATTGTGCTTGTAACAATTATTACCTTGTTCTTTGCATTGTTCTTTGCAGCAGTACTTTCAAGAGAAAAACTGAAAGGTTCCAGCCTTTTCCGCGTAATATTCTATATCCCGAATATTCTGTCGGTAGTTGTTATTTCAGCTATTTTCTCGGCGATCTATGATCCTAATAATGGTCTTTTAAACAGTGTTCTTTCAATTTTCAGAGGGAAGGATGCATCGCCTATATTATGGTTAGGAAATCAGAGTATCGTTATTTACAGCGTCCTGATTGCCATGGTATGGCAGGCAATCGGTTACTACATGGTAATGTATATGGCAAGTATGACAAGCGTTCCCGAGAGTTTGTATGAATCTGCAAACCTTGAAGGTGCAAGCAAGCTTACACAGTTCTTCAGCATTACATTACCGCTGATTTGGACAAATATCCGTACAACAGTTACGTTCTTTATCATCAGTAACATTAACATAAGCTTCCTGATTGTACGTGCAATGACAAATGGTGGTCCGGACGGGTCTACAGAAGTATTCCTTAGCTACATGTACGGACAGGCTTACACGAACTCTTCATACGGTTATGGTATGGCAATCGGTGTAGTAGTATTTATATTCTCCTTTGGTTTGTCAGCGATTGTAAACTATGTTACAAAACGCGAACCACTGGAATTTTAGGAGGTGTGTGATATGAAGAAAAAAATGAGTGCCTCCAGTATTGTAGTTTATATTCTGTGTGTTATTTTTGCCATTACAATCGTTGTACCGGTTGGCTGGGTATTCCTTGCATCTATCAAGGAAAATTCAGAATTCTACGGTAATCCGTGGGCATTGCCGAAGGGATTCTATTTCCAGAACTTTATCGATGCATTTGAAAAAGCTAACATGGGAGCTTATTTCGTCAACTCCATCATGATTACAGCATTAGCTCTTATCATTTTGCTCGTTGTGGCTCTGCCGGCTGCGTATGTTCTGGCAAGATACAAATTCAAAGGAAGCAAATTCCTGAATACTGCATTTATGGCAGGACTATTTATCAATGTTAACTACATTGTTGTACCGATCTTCCTGATGCTGGTAGAAGGAGATAAATTCCTGAAAAAAGTTTTTAATGTTCAGTTTTTGATTAATAACCGGTTTATGGTGGCTTTGATCCTGGCATCTACAGCGTTACCATTTACAATTTATCTTTTGTCAGGTTTCTTCGTTTCAATCCCGAAAGATTACGAGGAGGCTGCATATGTAGACGGAAGCGGTTATTTCAATACGATGGTTAAAATTATGATGCCGATGGCAAGGCCGAGTATTATTACAGTTATTCTGTTCAACTTCCTGTCATTCTGGAATGAATATATCATTTCAATGACATTGCTTACAAAACAGGAATACAAGACATTGCCGGTAGGTCTGATGCAGCTTATGCAGGCGCAGAAAGCAGCGGCTAATTACGGACGTCTGTATGCCGGCCTGATTATCGTTATGGTTCCGACCCTGTTACTGTATATTGCAGTTCAGAAGAAGCTGTTAGAGGGTATGAGCCTTGGCGGACTGAAGGGTTAAGGAGGACTGCAGGATGAACAAATATTTAAAAGCTATATTATGCCTTGTAGTTATTGCTGTATGTATTGTTTTGGTTGTTGTAGGACAGAAGACAGTAGGTATTCCATATCTTCTTATGGAACTGGCCGGACTGGCAGGTCTGCTTGTGATGTTGTATTTGTATAACAAAAAGTACCAATAACTATACAGAATAAGGAGATATTACAATGGCAAACGTTGATGAATGTGTAAAAGAAGTGTTGGAGCAGTTTCAATTTGCTGGTATCCCGGTATTTAAGGGTGGATATGGAAACGGACATATCAATCAGACATATCTTCTTGAGATTCCGGAGACCGGTAAAAAACTGATACTTCAGAGAATGAATCAGAATGTATTTAAAAAACCTGTTGAAGTAATGGAAAACATTATGGGAGTTACATCTCATCTCCGTAAGAAAATTATTGAGAGAGGTGGAGATCCGGACAGAGAGACTCTGAATGTTGTTCCTGCGAAATCAGGACTTCCGTATTATGTAGACTCACAGGGGGAATATTGGAGAGTTTATCATTTCATTGAAGATGCTACCTGTTATGATCAGGTGGCAAGCGATGAAGATTTTTATCAGAGTGCACTTGCGTTTGGTAATTTCCAGTGTCTGCTTGCCGATTATCCGGCAGAGACTTTGCACGAAACCATTCCTGCTTTTCATGATACAAAGAACAGATTTGCCAATTTTAAAAAGGCGCTTGACGCAGATGCGATGGGAAGAGCAGCATCAGTACAGCGTGAAATCGAATTTGTTTTGAAACGTGAAGCTGACGCAGCAATTCTGGTTGACATGCTCGCAAAGGGAGAGATTCCTCTGCGTGTAACACATAATGATACTAAGTTAAATAATATCATGATTGATAATGCTACCAGACAGGGTATATGTGTAATCGATCTTGATACGGTAATGCCGGGACTTTCTGTAAACGATTTCGGCGATTCCATTCGTTTTGGAGCGAGCACGGCAGCCGAGGATGAAATTGATCTTGACAAAGTATCATGCAGCATGCACCTGTTTGAGGTTTATTGTGAAGGATTCAAAAAAGGATGCCAGGGCAGACTTACAAAGTCAGAGATTGAAATGCTTCCTATGGGAGCAAAAACCATGACATATGAATGTGGAATGCGTTTCCTTACAGACTATCTGGAAGGCGATCATTACTTCAAGATTCATAGGGAAAACCATAATCTTGACCGTTGCAGAACACAGTTTAAACTTGTTAAGGATATGGAAGACAAGTGGGATACTATGATGAAAATTGCAACAAAATAGAAAGTGTATTTTATCCGGAACAGGTACTTCGAGTGAAGTGCCTGTTCCTTTGTTGATTTTTTCGGTAAAAGTGAAAGAAAGTGGTCCTTAAGAATATAATAATATTGGGAGGAAATTTCGGTGACGATCAGAGAAGAATTGGAAAAACGCGAATCAGAATATTTAAGTCCATATGCCGCTCTCAGTACAAATTCCCGGGGCAGAGAGCGTGAAGAGCCGGAATGTGATATACGTCCGGTATATCAAAGGGACAGAGACCGGATTTTGCATTGTAAGGCATTTCGCAGATTAAAGCAGAAGACACAGGTGTTTCTGCTGGCAAAGGGGGATCATTACAGGACGCGGCTGACTCATACGCTTGAAGTATCCCAGATAGCCAGGACCATTGGAAAAGCATTGAGGCTGAATGAGGATCTGACGGAAGCGATTGCCCTGGGGCATGATCTTGGACATACTCCTTTCGGTCACGCAGGCGAGAGAGCTTTGAATTCCGTGTATCATTTTTCCCATAATGTGCAAAGCGTCCGTGTGGTAGAATGTATTGAAAGAGACGGAGAAGGACTGAATCTGACTTGGGAAGTGCGTGATGGAATACTGAATCATCAGACTTCAGGAAAACCACATACGTTAGAAGGACAGGTTGTACGTCTTTCAGACAAGATAGCTTATATAAATCATGATATGGATGATGCAATACGTGCCGGTATTTTGACAGAGGAAGACATTCCTGCAGAATTAAGGAAAGTGTTAGGTGAAACCGGAAAAAAGAGACTGAATACTCTGGTGCACGACGTGATAAAAAACAGTATGGGAAAATCTGATATTATGATGTCTGAGGAAATTGAAGCGGCTATGGCAGATCTGAGAAAATATATGTTTAAAAATGTTTATCTGAATCCTCAGGCAAAAGGCGAAGAAGATAAGGCGGTTAAGCTGGTTATGCAGCTGTACCGATATTGTATAGATAATCCTGACAGGATGCCGCCGCATTTTTGGCGGAATTTTGAAGAGTCAGGAACGGAGAAGGAACAGATTGTGTGTGATTACATTGCCGGCATGACAGACAATTTTGCCGTAAAAAAATACATTGAGATTTTTGTTCCTCAAGAATGGAAAATTTAAAAGGAAATCAGAAGGTTTTGTCGAATATTAAAAATGAGACTGGAGTTACATGGAGGAGATGATGTAGGACAATGTATTATTCGGACGAAATAATTGAGGAAGTCAGGTTTAAGAATGATATTGTTGATGTAATCTCCGGCTATGTGAGGTTACAGAAAAAAGGAAGTTCGTATTTTGGGCTTTGTCCTTTTCACAATGAAAAATCTGCTTCGTTTTCCGTCAGCAGGCAAAAGCAGATGTATTATTGTTTTGGATGTGGAGCCGGGGGGAATGTATTTACCTTTTTGATGGAATATGAGAAGATGTCATTTACAGAAGCTGTCCAGGCTCTTGCAGAGCGGGCGGGCGTGGAGCTTCCTAAAATAGACTATTCACAGGAGGCAAAGGAAAAAGCCGGATTAAAAGCTACACTTTTGGAAATCAATAAAGAGGCTGCCAGATATTTTTATGCACAGCTAAAATCACGTCGGGGGAATCACGCCTATACATATCTGACTGACAGAGGGCTTTTGGAAGATACAATCAAAACTTTCGGGCTGGGATATGCAGGGAAATCAGGAGACGAGCTTTACCGCTATCTAAGGTCCAGAGGCTACAGCCAGGAGCATATTCGTAAGGCAGGACTGATAAATACAGATGAAAAACATGGTATTTATGATAAGTTCTGGAATCGTGTCATGTTCCCGATTATGGATGTAAACAGCAGAGTAATAGGCTTTGGCGGAAGGGTGATGGGAGATGCAAAACCAAAGTATCTGAATTCTCCTGAAACAGTGATTTTTGATAAAAGCCGGAATTTGTATGGTCTTCATCGGGCAAGAACTACAAAAAAGCCTTTTTTTCTATTGTGTGAAGGGTACATGGATGTGATATCTCTTCATCAGGCGGGATTCACGAACGCGGTTGCATCGCTTGGTACTGCTCTTACGGCAGGTCACGCCGGCTTGATTAAGCGGTATGTGCATGAAGTATATCTTACATACGACAGTGATGAGGCTGGAACGAGGGCGGCTCTTAGAGCTGTTCCGATATTGAAGGAAGCCGGTATTTCCACTAAGGTAATCCGAATGGAGCCGTATAAAGACCCTGATGAATTTATCAAAAATCTGGGGGCGGAAGAATTTGAAAATAGAATTCAGGCGGCAAAAAATGGATTTTTGTTCGGGCTGGAGGTTCTTGAAAAAGAGTATGATCTGGATTCTCCGGAAGGGAAGACATCTTTCTTAAAAGAAGCTGCCAGACGTCTGATTTCTTTTGAAGAAGAGCTGGAAAGAAATAATTATATAGAGGCAGTTGCTTCCATATATAAAGTGAGTACGGACAGTCTGAAAAAGCTTGTAGCAAAAATGGCAGTTCAAGATGGACTTGCCGCTCCGGCGATCAGGTATAAAAAGACAGAAGGAAGAACGGTCAAAAAAGAAGACGGAACGTTAACTTCGCAGAAAGTGCTGCTGACCTGGCTGATCGACATGCCGGAGCTGTTTTATCAGATTAAAAAGTATGTCGCTCCCAGTGATTTTACAGAGGAACTATACAGGACAGTTGCAGAAATTTTATATGAGCAGCTTGAAACAGGGGAATTGAGTCCGGCTCAGATTCTGGATCATTTTACAGAAGAGGAAGAACACCGTGAAGTGGCTTCGCTCTTTAATACAAGAATACAAAAATTGTCAACGGAAGAGGAAAAGGAGAGGGCACTGGAAGAGGTTATTATCCGGGTGAAGAATAATAGCATCGATCGCCGGATGCAGGCATTAAATCCGGCTGATATTTCCGGATTCCAGAAACTCGTGGAAGAAAAGGGAAAACTGCAGAGTCCCGGTACACTGCATATTTCCTTTTAATAAGGATAAAATATAACAAGATGGCCTTGTACACCGTACAGGCGAGGAAGGAAGGACATATGGACGAAAGCACACAGAAATTTTTGGAACGTTTGAGAGAACTGGTTGCACTTGGAAAGAAGAAGAAGAGTATTCTCGAAATCCAGGAAATCAATGACTTTTTCAGTGATATGGAACTGAATGCAGAGCAGATGGAAAAGGTGTTTGAATACCTGGAACATAATAATATTGATGTCCTCCGGATTAATGAAGATGTTGATTCCGATATTGATCTTGATGTGGAGGCTATTATTTCGGAGGAAGAGGATGTTGATGTTGAAAACATTGATTTGTCTGTTCCTGACGGTGTGAGCGTTGAAGATCCGGTTCGTATGTATCTGAAAGAGATTGGAAAGGTTCCGCTTCTTAGCGCTGAGAGAGAGATTGAACTTGCAAAGCGTATGGAAGAAGGAGATGAAGAAGCGAAGAAAGAACTTGCCGAGGCAAACCTTCGTCTTGTGGTGAGCATTGCGAAACGTTATGTTGGGCGCGGGATGTTATTTCTTGATCTGATTCAGGAAGGAAACCTTGGACTGATAAAGGCGGTTGAAAAATTTGATTATCACAAAGGATATAAGTTCAGCACATATGCAACATGGTGGATCCGCCAGGCAATTACGAGAGCAATTGCCGACCAGGCACGTACGATCCGTATACCGGTTCATATGGTAGAAACCATAAACAAATTGATCCGTGTATCAAGGCAGCTTTTACAGGAACTGGGGAGAGAACCCACGGCTGAAGAGATTGCAAAAGAGATGGACATGCCGGTGGACCGTGTGCGCGAGATCCTCAAAATTTCTCAGGAGCCGGTTTCTCTGGAAACCCCGATCGGAGAAGAAGAAGACAGTCATCTCGGAGATTTCATCCAGGATGATAATGTTCCTGTTCCTGCCGAAGCGGCAGCTCAGACACTTCTGAAAGAGCAGTTGGACGAAGTGCTGGCCACTTTGACCGAAAGAGAGCAGAAAGTTTTAAGACTGCGTTTCGGAATGGATGACGGAAGGCCGAGGACGCTTGAGGAGGTTGGAAAAGAATTCGATGTGACCCGTGAGCGTATCCGCCAGATTGAAGCGAAGGCACTCCGTAAATTGCGTCATCCGAGCAGAAGCAGAAAGCTTCGTGATTATCTGGATTAAGAGGGAACGGTTATGGAATTATCAGGAAGGTTAAAAATGGTTGCTTCCCTTGTAACAGAGGGAAGCAGAGTTGCCGATATTGGGACAGACCATGCATATATTCCAATCTTTCTCGTGCTGGAAGGCAAGTCGCCTTCAGCGATTGCCATGGACGTAAAACAAGGACCGCTTCAACGTGCGGAAGAACATATTAGAGAGGCAGGCCTGGCAGATACAGTCAGTGTCAGGCTTTCTGACGGGCTGCAAAATCTGGGAATCAATGAAGCAGATGCAGCCGTACTTGCCGGGATGGGCGGCACACTTATGATCAGGATTCTTCAGAATCACTGGGAAACCACTGTCAGCCTGAAAGAGTGTATTCTTCAGCCACAGTCTGAAGTGGCAGCAGTAAGAGCCTTTCTGTTAGAGAAAGGCTTTTCTTTTCTTGAGGAAGAAATGGTGTATGAGGACGGGAAATACTATCCTATGATGAAAGTGAAACCGCCGGTTCCTGCTTTTATATCTGTTTTGGAAAATGCAACTGCGCAGGGAAAGTCAAATGGAAAAAGTATGCGAAAACAGTGTACCGGTGTGGAAAAGTTGAATGTAGCAGAGTCATGGGGTTGGAATGAAACGGAGATTCGCTTCGGTAAATATCTATTGGAAAAGCAGCATCCTGTACTGAAGCAATTTCTGGAAAGAGAAGAGGAATTGTATACACGAATACTTTCCAGACTGGAACAGTCGGCAGGAGAACGTATTGAAAAACGAAAAGAAGAAATTATAAAAGAATTGGAATACATCAGAAAGGGATTGGGATACTATGATTTGCAAAGATATAATCAGAAAGATTGAAGAGGTGTATCCAAAAGAGGCAGCACTTGGTTTTGACAATGTAGGTCTGCTTGTCGGGAGAAGCGGCAGAGAGGTCCGACGTGTTTTTCTTGCCCTTGATGCAACAGATGAGGTCATTCATGCGGCAAAAGCTTTTCAGGCAGATATGTTAATTACGCACCACCCTTTGATTTTTTCGCCTATGAAAAGTATTACAGACAGTGATTTTATCGGGAGAAGAGTGATTGAAATAATACATCATGACATTTCATATTATGCAATGCATACCAATTATGATGTGATGAGAATGGCGAAGCTTTCTTCGGATATCTTGGGACTTACGGATACGGATGTTCTTGATCCGACGAGGGAATTTGACGGGAAAGAAGAAGGGATTGGCAGAATAGGTAAAGTGCCCGAGACCATGACAGTCCGGGAATGCTGTGAATACGTAAAAGAAAAACTGAATCTGGAAGCAGTTAAAGTATTTGGCTCTCTGGAGAAAGAAGTAAATATACTGGCGGTGTCACCCGGTTCAGGGAAAAGTGCGATTAAGCCGGCACTCTGTAAGGGAGCGGATGTCCTTGTGACAGGCGATATCGGTCATCATGAAGGGATTGATGCCGCTGAACAGGGGCTGGCAGTTATTGATGCAGGACATTACGGGACAGAATATATTTTTATGGAAGATATGAAAGCTTTTCTGCATAAAGAACTTCCGGAGCTCATAGTCATGGAAGCAGAAATGGAAATTCCATTTCGGATCTTATAACGGAATTTGCACCGTTTCCGTAAGTAAGGTGAAAAACAGCTTCTTAATGTTTTTAAAATGTAATGTGCGGATCAAGAAATTATTAAAGAGGAAAGAAGGTGAAAGCTATGGATAAAAAAACATATACTGTAACCATCGCAGGAGAGGGAAAATCATATGAAGAGGGAACGGCTTATCTTACAATTGCGGAAGAATTTCAGCATCTTTATCGATATCCGATTGTACTTGCCCTCGTGAATCAGAGCAGGCTGCAGGAACTGGGAAAGACAGTGGATTCGGACTGTGAACTGACGTTTCTTACAGCAGCAGATAAATATGGGTATGAGGCTTACCGCAGAAGCATGTGTTTTTTGATGGTCAAGGCGGTACATGACGTAGTAGGTCACGAAAAGGCCGCGAAGGTCCGTGTTCATTTTTCAGTCAGCAAGGGATATTATTGTACGGTTGAAGGGGACGTAACAGTAGATGCGGAATTCCTTCGTCGTGTTGACGCGAGAATGCGAGAGCTTGCAGCAAACAGAATCAGGATTGAAAAAGATACGATCCGTACGGAAGAGGCTGTTGAAAAGTTTGAGAAGCATGGAATGTATGATAAAAAGAGATTGTTTGAATACCGCCGTTCCTCATGGGTAAATGTATATAGAATTAATGAGTTTGAAGATTATTATTATGGATACATGGTTCCGGATACCGGATATTTAACACATTTTGCCTTATTTTTGTATGAGGATGGCTTCGTCCTGCAGATGCCGGCTCTGGAAAATCCGTTGGCGGTGCCGCCTTTTGAGCCGTGCCAGAAACTTTTTCAGGTGTTGAAGGAATCCGTGAAGTGGGGAGATATCCAGGATATTGAGACGGTAGGGGCATTAAACGAAATGATAACCACGCAGGATATGCGGGAGGTGGTGCTTGTACAGGAGGCGCATCAGGAGCGGCAGATCGGTGAAATAGCAAAGAAAATTTCAGAAAACCCTGATATAAAGTTTATCCTTGTGGCAGGTCCGTCTTCTTCCGGCAAAACTACATTTTCGCACAGACTGTCAATTCAGCTAAGGGTAAATGGGATGAAGCCACATCCGATAGCCGTGGATAATTATTTTTTGAATCGTGAAGATACACCAAAAGATGAAGAAGGAAATTACAATTTTGAATGTCTTGAAGCAATTGATATCCGGCAGTTCAACCGGGATATGACAGCTTTGCTTCGGGGAGAGAAGGTATATCTTCCGGTATATAATTTTAAGACAGGGCAGAGGATGTGGGAGTCAAAACCAAAGCAATTAGGAGAAAATGATGTCCTTGTAATAGAAGGAATACACTGCCTGAATCCGAAAATGACAGAAATGCTTTCAGATAAAAATAAATTTAAAATCTATATCAGTGCCCTGACGCAGTTAAACATTGATGAGCATAATCGTATTCCGTCTACGGACGGCAGGCTGATCCGTAGAATCGTGCGGGATGCAAGAACACGAGGCACCTCGGCATCGCAGACAATTGCTATGTGGAAGTCTGTCCGAAGGGGTGAGGAAGAGTACATTTTCCCGTTTCAGGAAGAGGCTGATGCGATGTTTAATTCATCGTTATTGTATGAGATTGCGGTTCTGAAGCAATATGTAGAACCTCTTTTGTTCGGAGTGGAAAAAAATACCCCCGAATATGCAGAGGCAAAAAGGCTGCTGAAATTTTTTGATTATTTTGTGGGAATCGGCAGTGATGTTGTTCCTACAAATTCTTTGCTGCGTGAGTTCATCGGCGGAGGATGTTTTTTATAATATAAATAAAATTGTGGGAGCTGTCTGTAACAGCTCCCATTAATAATATATGGTTATTTACAGTAAAAGTCAATAATTCTGTCAAGACGCGCAGCCATGTTGGCAAATAGCATATCAACGATTGTGATTGCAGTCATAGCTTCAACAACAACAACGGCCCTGGGGACGATAACAGGATCGTGACGACCATGGATCGAAAGTTCAATATTTTCACCGGACATGTCAACTGTCTTCTGAACCTGTGAGATCGAAGGGGTGGGCTTAAATGCTGCACGAATGATAATCGGGCTTGCGTCGCTCATTCCGCCTAAAATACCACCTGCATGGTTGGTTTCTTTTGAAACAGAGGTGCCATCACTGATAAATGAATCATTATTAAGGCTTCCTTTTGAAGAAGCGGCTGAAAAGCCATCTCCGATTTCGACGCCCTTCACAGCTCCTATAGACATGACTGCCTTTGCCAGATTTGCATCGAGTTTTTCAAAAACAGTCTCTCCGATACCGGCTGGCATTCCTGTCACGATGCACTCAACGATTCCTCCGGCCGAGTCCTGGCTTTTCATACATTCTTCCAGATAAGATGCTGCTCTTGAAGCATATTCATTGTTGGGCATATAAAGAGGATTCTCATTAATACAATTATAGCAGATGGCATCGTCCGGAACAACTATATCACCAATAGAGCGGGTGTATGCAGTGACCTGAATACCCATACAGGAAAGTATTTTAGATGCAACGGCCCCTCCGGCAACACGCCCGATCGTCTCACGCCCGGAAGAACGTCCGCCGCCGCGGTAATCACGGAATCCATATTTTTGTGTATATGTATAGTCTGCATGTCCCGGTCTGTATACGGAAGCAATATTTCCATAGTCCCTGGAACGCTGATCCTGATTCTGTACGATAAGTGAAATCGGCGTCCCGGTAGTTTTCCCTTCAAAAACTCCGGATAATATCTGTACCTGATCGCTTTCTTGCCGTTTGGTGGTGAACTGATTCTGTCCGGGCTTCCTTCGGTCTAAAAAATGCTGGATATCAGAAGCGTCCAGAGTCAGTCCTGCCGGGCATCCGTCGATTACTGCTCCTATGGCTGCCCCATGTGATTCTCCCCACGTAGTAATGCAGAATTGTCTGCCAAAAGTTGAGCCACTCATGAAAAAATCCCCTTTCATTTAACATAAAGATAATTATATTAGAGAGGAAAAGGGAATGCAATCGTTAATTTTATTTAATTTTTTTACTTTAACTGTACAATCTTGTGTTTTCGTAATATAATGATTACCAACGGCGAGAAAAGGGAGAGTATTTAATCATGAACAAAAAGAGCGATTTGTATAAGTCTGGCACTCCTGCTGAGAATGCGGAAGAGAAAAAGCAGTCCTCACTATCTGAAAAAGAGAGAAACAGGATTGAACCGTCAGAAAGTCTATTGGCACAAGACAGTGAAGACTACTGGCTGGATGAAGAAGAACCGGCAGAAGACAGCGAAGACTACTGGCTGGATGAAGAAGAACCGGCAGAAGACAGTGAAGACTACTGGCTGGATGATGAGGACGATTTTCAGGACAATGTAGATGAGGATGATATGACCGCGGATATAAGTGACAGCTGGGAGGACATGGAACTTCAGGTCGAGGAAGCGGATGATCTGGATGTGTCGGATCACGTTGCTGGAGAAGAGAATGCTGACGGGGCAGCCGGAGGCATAAAGGGAAGATCTGATTATGATGGTGATATGAAAGCTCTGGTTAAGAAGAAAAAGCCGGGCAGTGCAAAAAGCGGCAAAAAAACAACAAAGAAGAAATCAGAGCATCCACAAAATTCTGAAGTTTCCGGCGAGCAGAAAGCTTCTGTCAATAAACAAGCAACTGAAAAGAAAAAAGGGAAAGGATTAAAAATCTTCGGCATTGTGGTATTGGTGTTAATTATTGTACTTGGAGCTGCATACGCGGGAATATCCGTGTTTTTTATGTCGCATTTTTACCCGAATACCGAAATTAACGGTAAGGATTTTTCTTTTGGCACGGTGGAAGATGTTGACACTTACATAAAAGGAGAAGTTCAGAATTACACACTTACGATTGTACAGAAAAAGAATGAGACAGATGTCATAACTGCTGAAGATATTTCTCTTGTACATGAAGAAAATGATGAAATTACATCTGCATTGGAAGAACAGAATCCGTTTCTGTGGCCAATGGCATTTTTCTCGAAGAAAACAGAGAATGTTACCGTAGAAGTATCTTATGATAAAGAAGCCTTGAATGAAAAACTGGAATCAATCAAGTCAATGCGTGCCGAAAAGATTCCGGCGGTATCTGCATATCCGAAATTTGACGGTGAGCAGTTTGTGATTGAGCCTGAAGTGACGGGTACAGATGTGAATAAAGACGTGCTTATGGAAAGAGCGGAAGAATATATCAACGCATTTCTCCCTGAACTCGATATGGAGAAAGAAAAATGCTATGTATTTCCGAAGTATACTTCTGAGTCGAAGGAAGTAAAAGATGCCTGCGATGAGGCGAATAAATATTTAAAAGCAAGTATTACATATCCGATGTCTGAAGATGTAGTGGTAGATAAGACGTTGATCTCACAGTGGGTGACGGTGGATGAGAATCTTACCGTGACCTTTAATGAGGAAGAAGTCAGAACCTGGATGGCTGAGTTTGGAAAAATGTATGATACTGTAGGCTCAACAAGAACTATTACAACACCTTATGGCAAGACAGTGGAAGTTTCCGGCGGAACTTATGGGTGGGAAATTGATGAAGAAGCTGAGTTTACGGCACTTGTAAACAGTATCAAAAATGGAGAAGTGGCAACTCGCGAGCCGGCTTATGTTCAGACTGCTGCATCACACGGAGCGCAGGATTGGGGCTCTACTTATGCGGAAGTTGATATATCCGCCCAGCATATGTGGTTTATCTCCAACGGTGCAGTCGTTCTTGAGACAGATGTGGTGACAGGCGTGCCAATACCGTCGAGAGAAACACCGTCAGGCGTATATTCCATACTTGAGATGGAAAGGAATAAGACTTTAGTAGGAGAAAAGGATCCGGAGACTGGAAAACCGGAATATGAGACGCCGGTTGCTTACTGGATGCGTGTCACCTGGTCCGGAATCGGATTCCATGATGCGACATGGCAATATGCATTCGGCGGAACGAGATATGCGGACGGATGGGGTTCACATGGCTGTATTAATATGCCATATAATCAGGCGGCGGCATTATATGATCTGATTTCTGTGGGAACTCCGGTCATTGTTCATTATTAAAATAAACAAAAGAAGACATAATAGCAATAGGTCAATGAAAACAGGCAGTCTATTTAACGGGGCTGCCTGTTTTAGAAAGAGGAAAAAAATGTATGAATTACTGAAAAAAGACGGGCGTGCAAAGAGAGGCCGTCTGCATACGGTGCATGGGATCATTGAGACACCGGTCTTTATGAATGTGGGGACAGCGGCGGCAATCAAGGGTGCTGTTTCTACAGATGATCTTCGCGTAATAAAAACACAGGTGGAATTGTCAAATACGTATCATCTTCATGTACGTCCGGGGGATAAAATCGTCAAACAGCTTGGAGGACTTCATAAATTTATGAACTGGGATAAGCCTATTCTTACGGATTCAGGCGGATTTCAGGTATTTTCTCTGGCAGGACTCAGGAAGATAAAAGAAGAGGGGGTCCATTTCAATTCCCATATTGACGGAAGAAAAATATTTATGGGACCTGAAGAAAGTATGCAGATTCAATCAAACCTGGCATCGACGATTGCAATGGCTTTTGACGAATGTCCGCCCAGTGTGGCTGACCGGGCTTATATTAAAGATTCTGTAGACAGAACAGCCCGCTGGCTGAAGCGCTGCAAAGCAGAGATGGACAGGCTGAATGCCCTTCCGGATACAATCAATAGACAGCAGATGCTGTTCGGAATTAATCAGGGCGGCATTTATGATGATATCAGAATTGAACATGCAAAAGTTATCACTGAGCTGGATCTGGCAGGATATGCGATCGGAGGACTTGCAGTCGGGGAATCCCATGAAGAAATGTACAGAATCCTGGATTCAGTCGTTCCCTGGCTTCCGGAAAACAAGCCTACTTATCTGATGGGTGTAGGTACTCCGGCGAATATCCTGGAAGCGGTCGACAGAGGTGTTGATTTCTTTGATTGTGTATATCCAACCAGGAACGGAAGGCATGGTCATGTCTATACCAATCAGGGAAAGCTGAATCTGTTCAATTCAAAATATGAGCTGGATGAGAGCCCGATCGAAGAGGGGTGTCAGTGTCCGGCATGCAGAAGCTACAGCCGGGCATATATCCGCCATCTGCTGAAAGCAAAGGAAATGCTGGGGATGCGGCTTTGCGTACTTCATAACCTGTATTTTTACAATACAATGATGGAAGAAATCAGGGAAGCAATCGATGCAGGATGCTATCAGGCTTATAAAAGGAAAAAGCTTGAAGGGTTGAACAGTAAAATGTAAAATTTAGCTTGAACTATTCATAAGAATTGTGTATGATATGAGATAGTGCTGGAATAACAGGAGGAAGAAAAATGAATGGATTATTAGCAGCAGGTGAGACTGGAAGCGTTGCAGGATTTGGCGGCATTATTGTAATTTATGCATTGCTTTTCGGTGCGTTGTATTTCTTTTTGATCAGGCCGCAGAAGAAGGAACAAAAGAGACTGAAGGCAATGATCGAGTCAGTTGAGATTGGTGATACTGTCCTGACAACAAGTGGATTTTATGGGGTAGTAATTGATATCACAGAGGATGATGTGATTGTAGAGTTTGGGAATAACAAGAACTGCCGTATCCCGATGCAGAAGGCAGCGATTGCCCAGATTGAGAAACCGGGAGCTGAATAGGATAAGCTAAAAACGGACCGAAAGCGACTGCTTTCGGTCACTTTTGCGTGTTAAAGGGTTGAAACAGCAGTGAAAATGCGGTATGATATAACGTAGCATTTTAATTTGGAAGGAAGAGAGCTATGAAATTAAATATAGGCGTTATTAAAGGTGACGGCATCGGTCCGGAAATCGTGAACGAGGCAATGAAGGTGCTTGACCAAATCGCAGCGGTATATGAGCATAACATAGAATATACCCAGCTTCTTATGGGGGGAGCGTCCATTGATGTACATGGCATCCCGCTTACAGATGAGACGATTGAGGCGGCAAAGAAAAGCGATGCGGTTCTGATGGGCTCTATCGGCGGCGATGCTAAAACGTCTCCGTGGTATAAGCTTGAACCATCGAAAAGACCGGAAGCGGGTCTTCTGAAGATCAGGAAAGAGCTTAATTTATTCGCAAACCTCCGTCCTGCGGTACTTTATGATGAATTAAAGGGCGCATGTCCACTGAAAGAGGAGATTACAGACGGCGGGTTTGACATGATGATAATGAGAGAACTGACCGGCGGACTGTATTTTGGAGAAAGACGTACCGAAGAGATTGACGGAGTTATGACCGCAATAGATTCACTTACATATAATGAAAATGAAATCCGGAGAATTGCGCGCAGAGGTTTTGATATTGCAATGAAACGCCGGAAAAAAGTGACAAGTGTTGATAAAGCGAACGTACTGGATTCTTCAAGGCTGTGGAGGAAAGTCGTGGAGGAAGTCGCTCTGGATTATCCGGAAGTAACCCTGGAGCATATGCTGGTAGATAATTGTGCGATGCAGCTTGTAAAAGACCCGAGGCAGTTCGATGTGATCCTTACAGAGAATATGTTTGGGGATATTCTTTCTGATGAAGCAAGTATGGTGACAGGCTCCATCGGGATGTTAGCATCTGCAAGCCTGAATGAGACAAAATTTGGTCTTTACGAGCCAAGCGGCGGTTCTGCTCCGGATATTGCCGGAAAAGGAATTGCGAATCCGATCGCCACGATTTTATCCGCAGCCATGATGCTTCGTTTTTCTTTTGATCTTGATAAAGAAGCTGATGCAATTGAGAATGCGGTGGCAGCAGTGCTGAAGGCGGGATACCGTACAATCGACATTATGTCAGCAGGAAAAACACAGATCGGCACTGCCGAGATGGGTGACAGGATCTGTTCATTTATTATATAAAACCGATTACGGAATCAAAATATGATTGTATTCTGGAATTCTTGAATTTGGAAGGAGAGGTAAACCAATGAGAAGTGATACTGTAACAAAAGGGATGCAGCAGGCGCCGCACAGATCGCTGTTCAACGCACTTGGACTGACTAAGGAAGAGCTGGAGAGACCGCTGGTAGGCGTTGTAAGCTCTTATAACGAAATCGTGCCGGGGCATATGAACCTGGATAAGATTACCGAAGCTGTTAAACTCGGTGTTGCTATGGCGGGCGGAACTCCGATCATGGTTCCGGCAATTGCTGTCTGTGACGGAATCGCAATGGGACATGTGGGAATGAAATATTCACTCGTCACAAGGGATCTGATTGCAGATTCTACCGAGGCGCTGGCAATGGCACATCAGTTTGATGCACTGGTCATGATTCCTAACTGTGATAAAAATGTGCCGGGACTTTTGATGGCAGCGGCAAGAATTAACGTGCCGACTATTTTTGTCAGCGGCGGTCCGATGCTTGCAGGACATGTAAAAGGAGAGAAGAGAAGCCTTTCCAGCATGTTCGAGGCGGTTGGCTCTTATGCGGCCGGAATTTTTTCAGAAGAAGATGTCTGCGAATTTGAAAATAAAGTATGTCCGACCTGTGGTTCCTGTTCAGGAATGTACACTGCAAACAGTATGAACTGCCTGACGGAAGTACTCGGAATGGGGCTGCCCGGAAACGGAACGATTCCGGCAGTTTATTCTGCGAGAATCCAGCTCGCAAAACATGCCGGAATGCAGGTAATGGAGCTGTGGAGAAAGAACATCCGTCCGAGAGACATTATGACAGAAGAGGCTATTTTGAATGCTCTTACCGTCGATATGGCACTTGGATGTTCCACGAACAGTATGCTTCATCTTCCGGCAATCGCACATGAGATCGGCATGGATTTTGAAATCTCCTTTGCAAATGGGATCAGTGAGAGAACGCCGAATCTGTGTCATCTTGCACCGGCAGGCCCGACTTACATGGAAGACCTGAATGAGGCAGGCGGTGTCAGTGCTGTAATGAATGAGCTGAATAAGAAAGGACTTTTACATACAGATTGCATTACTGTTACAGGAAAAACTGTAGGTGAAAATATTGAAGGATGTGTAAACCGTAATCCGGAGGTTATCCGTGCAATTGACAATCCGTATTCTCAGACGGGCGGGCTTGCAGTACTGAAAGGAAATCTGGCTCCGGACGGAAGCGTTGTAAAACGTTCTGCTGTTGTACCTGAGATGCTGATTCATGAAGGTCCGGCAAGAGTATTTGACTGCGAGGAAGATGCGATCGATGCAATCAAAGGCGGCAAAATTGTGGCAGGTGATGTCGTTGTCATCCGCTATGAGGGACCAAAGGGCGGTCCGGGTATGCGTGAGATGCTTAATCCTACATCCGCGATTGCCGGCATGGGACTTGGTTCATCTGTCGCACTGATTACGGACGGACGTTTCAGCGGCGCTTCCCGCGGGGCTTCTATCGGTCATGTATCACCTGAAGCAGCCGTCGGCGGACCGATCGCATTAGTGGAAGAAGGGGATATAATCAAAATAAATATTCCGGAAATGAAGCTGGAGCTTGATATCTCCGAGGAAGAAATGGCATCCAGAAAGGCAAAATGGCAGCCCAGAGAGCCTAAGATTAAGACGGGATATCTGGCAAGATATGCAGAAATGGTTACTTCCGGAAACAGAGGAGCCATTCTTGAAATACCGAAGAAGAACCAGGAGGTGCGCTAAGATGCAGTTGAAGGGCGCGGAGATCATTGTAGAATGTCTGAAAGAGCAAGGGGTAGACACTGTATTCGGTTATCCGGGCGGAGCAATCCTGAATGTGTATGATGCGCTTTATGCACACCGTGATGAGATCAGGCATATTCTTACTTCACATGAGCAGGGGGCTTCTCATGCGGCTGACGGTTATGCACGTGCGACAGGAAAGGTCGGCGTATGTCTTGCTACCAGCGGCCCCGGAGCCACAAATCTTGTAACAGGTATTGCAACTGCATATATGGATTCAATTCCTGTAGTTGCAATCACATGTAATGTCGGTGTTTCGCTTTTAGGAAAAGACAGTTTTCAGGAGATTGATATCACCGGTGTTACAATGCCGATTACTAAATATAATTTTATCGTAAAGGATGTTAATAAGCTTGCAGATACCATCCGCAAGGCTTTCGTAATAGCAAAATCAGGAAGACCCGGACCGGTTCTTATTGATGTTCCGAAAGATGTTACAGCGAACAAGGCTGAGTATGAATGGGTCGATGTCAACGCCTGCAAAGCAGAACCCGCTATTGTTAATGAATGCGAGCTGAACACAGCGATTGAAATGATTCAGCATGCTGAGCGTCCCTATATTTTTGTCGGAGGCGGTGCGGTGCTCTCAAATGCATGGGAAGAAGTGAGGGAGTTCGCGAAAAAAGTTGATGCACCTGTCACGGATTCTCTGATGGGAAAAGGTGCATTTCCGGGTACAGATCCGCTTTATACAGGCATGCTTGGAATGCATGGAACAAAAACATCTAATTTTGGAGTCAGTGAATGTGATTTGCTTATCGTCATCGGAGCACGTTTCAGCGACCGTGTGACAGGTAATACAAGCAAATTTGCAAAAAATGCAAAAATTCTTCAGATAGATGTCGATTCTGCCGAAATGAATAAAAATGTCATGATTACTGCGGGAATACTGGGGGATATCAAAGTCGTACTGAAGGAATTGAATCAGAGACTTGAGCAAATGTCTCACAAAGAATGGCTGGAAAAAATCGAGTCATACAAAGAAAAATTCCCGCTGAAATATCATGAAGGGACACTTACCGGTCCGTACATTGTTGAAGAGATTTACAGGCAGACGAACGGCGAGGCAATCATTTCTACGGAAGTAGGGCAGCATCAGATGTGGGCGGCGCAGTATTATAAATATACGAAGCCAAGGACATTGCTCACTTCAGGCGGGCTTGGCACTATGGGATATGGTCTTGGTGCTGCTATCGGCGCAAAGACCGGATGCCCGGATAAAACAGTTGTCAATATTGCCGGTGACGGATGTTTCCGTATGAATATGAATGAAATTGCTACGGCTGTCCGCCATGAGATCCCGGTAATTGAAGTCGTAATAAATAATCATGTTCTCGGAATGGTGCGGCAGTGGCAGGATTTATTTTATGACCGCAGATATTCTGCTACAGTTCTCAGAGACAGTGTTGATTTTGCAAAGCTTGCCGAGGCAATGGGCGCAGTGGGAATTACAGTCACTACAGAAGCCGAGTTTTCTGAAGCATTTTCAAAAGCACTGGAGATGAATCGGCCGGTATTGATTGACTGTCAAATTGATTCGGATGATAAGGTATGGCCAATGGTGGCACCGGGTGCTGCAATCAGCGATGCCTTTGATGAAGATGATATAAATAAATAATATAAAATAAGAAAGAAGGATTTATCAATGAGTAGAGTGTACAATTTTTCAGCAGGCCCGGCAGTGCTGCCGGAAGAAGTGCTGAAGGCGGCTGCAGAAGAAATGCTGGATTACAAAGGAACCGGTATGTCTGTAATGGAGATGAGCCACCGCTCAAAGGCGTTTGAAGAGATTATTAATGAGGCAGAGGCTGATTTGCGGGAGCTTATGGGAATTCCGGATAATTACAAGGTTCTGTTCCTGCAGGGCGGCGCGTCCACACAGTTTGCAATGATTCCGATGAATCTGATGAAAAACAGGGTTGCAGATTATATTATCACTGGACAGTGGGCGAAAAAAGCAGCAGCCGAGGCTGAAAAATACGGAAAAGTTAATCGTATTGCTTCCTCTGCAGACAAAACATTTTCCTATATTCCGGATTGCTCGGACCTTCCGATTTCTGAGGATGCTGATTATGTATACATTTGTGAAAATAATACAATTTACGGAACAAAGTATAAAACTCTTCCGGATACTAAAGGAAAACTTCTTGTTTCTGATGTTTCTTCATGCTTCCTGTCAGAACCTGTCGATGTGACAAAGTATGGCATTATTTACGGCGGTGTACAGAAAAATATCGGACCTGCCGGAACGGTAATCGTTATCATCAGAGAAGACCTTATCACAGAAGATGTTTTACCGGGAACTCCGACTATGCTTACTTATAAAACACATGCCGATGCAAAATCTCTTTACAATACACCGCCGGCATATGGAATTTATATCTGTGGGAAAGTGTTCAAATGGCTGAAATCTATGGGCGGTCTGGAAGTGATGAAAGAACGCAATGAAAAGAAAGCAAAACTGCTTTATGATTTCCTTGATCAGAGTACCCTGTTTAAAGGCACGGTTGTTCCTGAAGACCGTTCACTCATGAATGTTCCTTTTGTTACAGGAAATGCGGATTTGGACGCCAAGTTTGTGAAAGAAGCAAAGGCTGCAGGCCTTGAGAACCTGAAAGGACACAGGACTGTCGGCGGTATGCGTGCAAGTATCTACAATGCGATGCCGTATAAAGGTGTGGAAGCACTGGTCGCATTTATGAAAAAATTTGAAGAGGAGAATCTGTAAAATGTATAAATATCATTGCCTGAATCCGATTTCACCAATCGGTATTAAAGAATTTAATCAAAACTATGAATTGACTGAGACAGCAGAAGAAGCGGATGCCATTCTTGTACGCAGTGCCGCAATGCATGATATGGAGTTTGGCGCAAATCTTAAAGCGGTTGCCCGTGCAGGTGCCGGTGTCAACAATATTCCTCTTGATAAATGCGCAGAGCATGGAATTGTTGTTTTTAATACACCGGGAGCAAATGCAAACGGTGTAAAAGAACTTGTTATTGCCGGTATGTTTCTTGCTGCACGTGATATTGTCGGCGGTATTGAGTGGGTAAAGGAAAATGCGGGCGATGAAAATATTGCAAAAACCGCTGAAAAAAAGAAAAAAGCGTTTGCCGGCACAGAAATTCAAGGCAAAAAGCTTGGTGTCATCGGTCTTGGCGCTATCGGTGTTCTGGTGGCAAATGCCGCAGTGAGCCTGGGAATGGAAGTCTATGGATATGACCCGTACCTTTCCGTGGATTCTGCATGGAGGCTTTCAAGAAATATTTACCATGCAAAAACAGTAGATGAAATATATAAAGAATGCGATTATATTACGATTCATGTTCCGGCACTTCCGTCCACTAAAAACATGATTAATAAAGAAGCGATCGAAATGATGAAGGAAAATGTTGTCATCCTGAATTTCGCTAGAGATGTTCTGGTTAACAGTGCAGATATACTGGAAGCACTTGAGAACGGCGCAGTAAGACGCTATGTCACAGATTTTGCGACACCGGAGATTGCAGGAGCAAAAGGGACTATTGTAATTCCTCATCTTGGAGCTTCTACAGAAGAGTCCGAAGACAATTGTGCTAAAATGGCAGTTGCGGAGCTGAGAGATTATCTGGAAAACGGCAATATTACACACTCTGTAAATTATCCGGACTGCAGCATGGGAGTAAAGGAATCCGGTAGCAGGATTACTGTGCTTCACAAAAATGTTCCGAATATGATCGGTCAACTCACATCCGTGGTGGCACAGGAAAATATGAACATCAACCTGATGGCTAATAAAAGTAAAAATGAATATGCTTATACGATGATAGATGTTGAAGCAGATGTTCCTGTGGAAATTGAAGAGAAGCTTTCTGCAATTGCCGGGGTATTGAAAGTCAGAGTAATCAAATAAACCGGTATAAAAATTCCCGGTTAGCTGAATGAAAAAATGGGTTGTTACTGAAAAAATTCTGCTCGGCAGCCCCGGAAACTTGAATTTAAAACTAAATCAAAAGACGCAAAGAGGCAGGAGGACATTTCCCGACGCTTTGCGTCTTTTTTAACCGTTTTATTGACAAATATGACATGAATGTATACAATTATACAAGAATTCATTTTGAGGCAAACAATATTATTCCGGGGAGGCACGAAAGATGGCAGAAGAGTATCAGGAACACTCATTGAGCGGACGGGTTTTCCAGAAAATCAGAGAAGATATTCTCAGCGGGAAATATAAAGAAAACCAGGAATTGCGTGAAAATACGATAGGAAAAAAGCTTGGCGTAAGCCGTACCCCTGTCAGAGAAGCCCTGCGTCAGCTTGAGCTTGAGGGGCTTGTTACAATTATTCCGAATAAAGGGGCCTATGTCACCGGTTTTTCGGATAAGGATATTCAGGATATTTATATGATCTGTATGCTTTTGGAAGGACTGTGTGCAAGATGGGCAACAGAGCATATCACTCAGCAGCAGCTGGATGAGCTGGATGGGGTGATAATATTGTCTGAATTTTATATGAAGAAAGACAGTAATATAAAGGATCAGATGATTTCTCTGGACAGCAGGTTCCACGAAATATTATATGAGGCTTCTGAGAGTCGATTCCTGAGTAAACTTTTGAATGATTTTAATAATTATGTAAAATCGATAAACGGAAGTATGCTTGTATCTTCAGACCGTATGAGAAAATCTATCCGGGAGCATAAACAGATTTTACGTGCAATCAGGGACGGAGATGCGGATATGGCGGAGCAGCTGGCTAATGAACATGTTATGCACATGCTTCAAAACTTTAAAAGGAAAGGAATAACGGACAAATAGACCGGGAGCGTATCTATATAACAGTAATTCGGTTTTAAATGTCAGGAAACGGCAGATTAGTAAAGCTACGTTATTATAGCGTTTATATAAATATTTTCAAAACAGGAGGATTTAACAATGGAAAAAATCAAAATGGCTACACCGATTGTTGAGATGGACGGAGACGAGATGACAAGGATTCTCTGGCAGATGATTAAAGATGATCTTCTGAGTCCGTACATTGAGTTGAATACTGAATATTATGACCTTGGGCTTGAGCACCGCAATGAAACAAATGATCAGGTGACGATTGATGCTGCCAATGCGACTAAGAAATATAAAGTGGCTGTGAAATGTGCTACGATTACGCCAAATGCCGCACGTATGATAGAATACAATCTGAAAGAAATGTGGAAAAGCCCGAACGGCACGATCCGCGCGATACTTGACGGTACGGTATTTCGTGCTCCTATCGTGGTTAAAGGGATCGAGCCATGTGTGAAGAACTGGAAGAAACCGATCACGATAGCAAGACATGCTTATGGTGATGTTTATAAGAACACAGAGATGAAGATTCCCGGACCTGGAAAAGTAGAGCTTGTCTATACTGCAGAAGACGGAAGTGAAACAAGAGAACTCGTACATAGCTTTACATCTGCGGGCGTAGCTCAGGGTATGCACAACATCTGCCGGTCTATTGAAAGCTTTGCAAGAAGCTGTTTTAATTACGCGCTGGATACAAAACAGGATCTGTGGTTTGCGACAAAAGATACGATTTCCAAAATATATGATCACACTTTCAAAGATATTTTCCAGGAAATCTTTGACGCGGAATATGCGGACAAATTTAAAGAGGCAGGCATTGTATATTTTTATACTTTGATTGACGATGCGGTTGCGCGCGTAATGAAATCGGAAGGCGGATATATCTGGGCATGTAAGAATTATGACGGCGATGTCATGAGCGACATGGTTTCCTCTGCATTCGGCTCACTTGCCATGATGACATCTGTCCTGGTATCTCCGGAAGGATATTATGAATATGAGGCGGCTCACGGAACAGTACAGCGCCATTATTACAAACATCTTAAAGGCGAAGAGACTTCTACCAACTCTGTCGCAACAATATTTGCATGGACAGGTGCGCTGAGAAAACGCGGGGAGCTTGACGGAAACGCAGAACTGATGGAATTCGCAGATAAGCTGGAGAAGGCTACGATTGATACCATTGAAGCAGGAGAAATGACAAAAGACCTTGCACTGATTACCACATTGGAAAACCCGACTGTTCTGAACAGTGAAGGATTTATCAAAGCGATTGCTTCAAGACTTTAATTGTTTGTGTAAGATTAATTTTATAAAACATACCCCCGGCAAAATGGTCGGGGGTATTCTTAAAATTCAGTAATTTGTTTTCTTATTTTATTCTGCCAGTTCGGCCCATTGTTCATATAATTCTTCAAGGGCAGCTTCATTTTTCTCTTTTTCTTCTGTAAGCTCCTGGCATTTTACAGAATTGGAATAGATATCTTCATGTGTCAAAAGCTTATCAATTTCAGCATTTCTTCCTTCCAGGGCAGCGATCTGTTCTTCCGTCTTTTTTAAATCATTTTTACGTTTCCGTTCTCTCGCCTGCGCCTCTTTTTGTTCTTGCCAGCTTGCTTTTGAACCCGCAGCAGCCTGTGCGGCTGGCACTTCAAGTGCGGAAACAGAAGCGGATGAGGCTGCGTATATGGGAGTCAGGGAATCTCTTTTTTCAAGATAATAGTCATAATTCCCGATATAATTTACAAAGGTTTTATGAACCAGTTCCAAAATACGGCTTGCGGTCTGATTAATAAAATAACGGTCGTGAGATACGTATAAGACGGTACCGCTGTAATCATTTAATGCCTGCTCCAGAATCTCCTTGGAAGTGATGTCCAGGTGGTTGGTCGGTTCGTCCAGTATCAGAAAATTTGCCTCTGAAAGCATCAGTTTTGCAAGAGATACTCGTCCTTTTTCTCCGCCGCTCAAGTCGCCGATCAATTTAAACACATCATCTCCTGTAAACTGAAAGGCAGCAAGAGTGCTGCGTATCTGTGTGTTGTTCAGATCCGGGTAGGCGTCTGATATCTCATCAAAAACCGATTTGTTATCGTGTAATACATGGTGCTCCTGGTCATAATAGCCGATATGGACTTTTGTCCCCAGTGTGATTGCTCCGGAATCTGCTTCTTCTACTGCGTTGATAATCTTTAAAAGAGTAGTCTTACCTGTGCCGTTATCCCCGATAATTGCGACATGCTCGCCGCGTTTGATTTCAAAACCTACGTCCCTGAATAAAACCTGGCTGCCAAAGCTTTTAGTCAGATGCTCGATTTTCAGAACGTCATTTCCGCTTGTGCAGGAAGGTTCTAGTGAAAAATGAATTCCATTGGTTGTATCCAGCGGTTTGTCGATTACCTGCATTTTTTCCAACATTTTTTCCCGGCTTTCCGCACGCTTGATTGATTTTTCCCGGTTAAATGATCTCAGCTTTTCAATGACGGCTTCCTGGTGTCTGATTTCGCGCTGCTGATTCAGGTATTCCTTCATCCTGGCATCCCTCAGTTGCTTTTTTTTGTCTGCATATTCTTTGTAATTCCCGGAATACATACGGATTTCTCCGTTTTCAATCTCAATAACTTTTGTAACGACACGGTTCAGGAAAAAACGGTCGTGTGATACAACAAGAACAGCGCCGGGATAATTCAGCAGATAAGTTTCCAGCCAGGAGACGGAGTTCAGATCCAGGTGGTTCGTAGGTTCATCCAAAAGCAGGATATCCGGTTTGGTCAAAAGCAGTTTTCCCAGTGAAACGCGGGTTTTCTGGCCTCCGGAGAGGGTATCGGTCTGTTTGTCAAAATCACATTCCTGAAACCCGAGGCCTTTAAGTACCCCGATGATTTCGCTTTCACAGGCATATCCGTTTTTAGACTCGAATTCTGAAACGAGACGGTGGTATGTATTCAGTTTTGCGGATAATATTTCCCCATCTAATGATTTCATCTCATGTTCAAGTGAACGGATCTGGTCTTCCAGCGCAAAAATGTCTTCCCGCGCCGTTTTCACTTCCTCATAAATAGTGTTCCCGCTGACTAAATTCTGCTGTTGTGCCAGATAGCCGATGGTTTTCCCTTTTGTCAGTATGATATTCCCGCTGTCGGAAGGCTCTTCGCCGACAATCATTTTTAATACCGTTGATTTTCCGGCACCGTTAATCCCGACAAAGGCAGCTTTTTCTCTGTCTTCAATATGAAAAGAACCATCACGGACAATGACGCGTTCTCCAAAAGATTTATTTAGATTATGACATGCAAGTATCATAAGTTCCTCCTTGTGAATGTGCACTTCTGAATGCAGTACGGAATTCCCCGTTTCACACATACTTATTTAATTATAGCTGAAATAGTGCAAAAAACAAGTTAAAAGTTTGACATTAGATTCACAATCTTATATAATAGCCATAGATGATATCAGTGGGATTTATTCATAAAACTGATAAGAATTCCGGCAATAAAAGAGTACGGATAAATACAAAATGCCGGTGCAATAAAAAATTGGAGGCGGTATCATGGAAGTGAGGCGGATATCGAAGGCGGTGATTTCGAGGCTTCCCAGATATTACCGGTATTTGGGAGAACTTATGGATGCAGGCGTGGAACGGATTTCTTCCGGTGATTTGAGTAAGAAAATGCATGTGACTGCATCGCAGATCAGGCAGGATCTGAATAATTTCGGTGGTTTCGGACAGCAGGGATATGGCTATAATGTCAAATATCTGCGGGAAGAGATCGGGAAGATTCTCGGACTTTCTATGAATCATAATTACATAATCATTGGAGTCGGCAATCTTGGACAGGCTCTGGCAAATTATGCTTCATTTGAAAAAAATGGTTTTATTCTGACAGGTCTTTTTGATGTGAACCCGGAGTTAAAAGGGAAATATGTCAGAGGAATTCCGATTCGGATGATGGATGAGCTGGAAGAATTTCTGAAAGAGAACACAGTGGATATTGCAACTCTGACTATTCCGAAAGGTCAGGCGGCGGAAGTTGCCGAAATGCTGGTTGATTATGGAATAAAAGCTATATGGAATTTCGCCCATACTGATTTAAATCTTCCGAATAAAGATGTGGTGATTGAGAACGTACATCTTTCTGACAGTCTTATGCAGCTGTCATATAATATCTGCGTCAAAAGGCAGTGCCGGGAAATCGGAAATTCCCGATGTACAAAAACAAAGAAGCAGAAATAAAAGAACGGCGTGCGGAAATGGAACAGGGGTTCCGGGTTCGCACGCTTTTTAATCCGGCTGATGAGAATCGTGGGGATTGTTTTTTTAACACTGCTGATAATAAAACCATATTGACAGAAAAGAAGAAATGGAGAATAGATGAGGATGAGATACTTACCTGATGGAAACTGGATAAAAAGAGCAGACACGCATACAATACAGGACATAGGAATTCCTTCTGTTGTGTTAATGGAACGTGCGGCATTAAAAGTTGTGGAGTTTCTGGAGCAAAAAAACATCAATACGGAGAAGACACTGGTAGTATGCGGCTCGGGAAATAATGGCGGAGACGGTTTTGCTGTCGCCCGTCTTTTGTCCGCAGAAGGCAAAGAAGTAACGGTTTTGTTTGCCGGGAAAGAGAGTTCCATGACAGAAGATTGCGTCCTTCAGGCAAAAATTGCCCAAAACCAGGGTGTCACAATCGTCACTGAACTGCCCCGGGACGAATATAATGTAATAATAGATGCCATATTTGGAGTGGGGCTTAGCAGGGAAGTCAGCGGGCATTATGCCGGGCTGATTCAGCAGATGAACCGGATGTCTGGGATAAAAATAGCAATTGACATTCCATCCGGTATCTGTTCCGGGACGGGCAAGGTACTCGGCTGTGCCTTCCGTGCAGACATAACGGTGACTTTTCAATGTGAGAAGCTGGGGATGGCATGGTTTCCGGGAACGGAATATTCCGGGGAAATTACTGTGGCTGAAATCGGGATCGATACCGGGATTTTTTGTGATAAGCAGGAGATTTCTTATACACTGGATTCCCTTGATTTACCGGGGATGCTGCCTGTAAGGATAAAAAATTCCCATAAGGGAACATACGGAAAACTTCTTATGATTACCGGCAGTAAAGGGATGGCAGGTGCAGCTTTTTTGAGCGCTCAAGCAGCTTATACGGCAGGCGCGGGACTGGTCCGGATATATACGGATGAATCTAACAGAAGTATTCTCCAACAGCTTATTCCTGAAGCAGTCGTATCCACATATACAGGATATAATGAACAGGAACTTAGGGAACTCCTGGAATGGGCGGATGTGGTCTGTATAGGCTGCGGACTGGGAAAAAGCGAGGTTTCTGCCAAATTACTGGAACAGACATTGAAATGGGCCGATGTTCCGTGTATTATTGATGCGGATGGAATTAATCTGCTGTCAATGAAACCGCAGCTCTTAACGGAAAGAAACACCCCGACGATTCTGACCCCTCATATGAAAGAAATGTCAGGCTTGATCGGGTGCAGCGTCGCAGAGCTGTCGGAAAGGCGGTTAGAAATATTAAGACAATTTACCGGAACGTATCCGGCTGTATGTGTATTGAAGGATGCAAGGACGATTGTAGCGGAAGATAACAGACAATATTTCATTAACACGGCAGGCAATCAGGCGATGGCCAAAGCCGGAGCCGGAGATGTCCTTGCGGGACTGATTGCCGGGTTTTCCGCGCAGAAAATGGGAGCCTACGACAGCGCGGTGCTCGGCGTTTTCCTTCATGCCCTGGCGGGTGATGAAGCAAAGAGGCAGATGGGGAGCTATAGTGTCCTGGCGGAGGATTTGATCCGTTGTGCCGGTATCTGTCTTAAGAATGCGGAGGAAGAAAGAAAATGAAACAATATAACAGGGTGTATGCAAAAATAGATTTGGATGCGATTGCGTATAATATGGAACAGATGAAACTGCGGATCGGAGACGGCGCACAGACGATCGCGGTAATCAAGACAGACGGCTACGGTCATGGTGCAGTGCCGATTGCGGAATTGTTTGAAAATACAGATTATGTATGGGGCTATGCGACCGCATGCCTTGAAGAGGCTGTTGCACTGCGCAGATCGGGAATAAAAAAACCGATACTTGTACTGGGGTGCATTTTCCCCGATGAATATGAAGAAATGATATCTAATCAGATACGTGCAACAGTCTATACAAAGGAAATGGCAGAGAAAATATCAGAAACGGCAGTGCGTCTCTCACAAAATGCATATGTGCATATCAAGCTGGATACCGGAATGGGCAGAATCGGATTTCAGGTGAATGAAGATAATGCCGATATTATTAAATCAATCAGCAAAATGCCGAATATAATAACTGAAGGGATATTTACCCATTTTGCGAAGGCGGATGAGAAGGATAAGACATACACTGTACGCCAGCACGAAACATTTACCAGGATGATTGTGGCGCTGAAAAAAAGACAGGTGAAAATTCCTTATATTGATTGTGATAATAGTGCAGGGATTATTGATTTCCCGGATTTAAAACATAATCTGGCAAGAGCCGGAATCTCCCTTTACGGCATGTATCCGTCTGATGAAGTAGACAAAACAGCAGTTTCCCTGAGACCTGCGCTGGAGCTGATCAGTCATGTAACATTTGTAAAAGAAGTGGAGGCAGGAACTTCGATCAGTTACGGAGGTACATTTGTCGCTGACAGAAAAATGAAGATCGCGACAATCCCTGTAGGATATGGTGACGGTTATCCCAGGTCGCTTTCAAATAAAGGCAGCGTCCTGATTCACGGGAAGCGTGCGCCCATCGTGGGCCGTGTATGTATGGATCAGTTTATGGCAGATGTAACCGATATCCCGGATGTATGCTTTATGGATCAGGCAACACTCATTGGAAGAGACGGAGAAGAATTTATCTCTGTTGAAGAATTAAGCGGACTGAGCGGAAGATTTAATTATGAGTTTGTCTGCTGTCTTGGGAAACGAATTCCGCGCGTATATATAAAAGATGGAAAAATATCCGGTCAAAGCGACTGTTTTGGCTGAAGAATCTGAATCAAGAATCTGAATAAAGGAAACCGAAGCGGGAATACTAAAATTATCTTTTGAAAATGTAATGATTATAATTGGAGTGTGAAAGATTTTGGTAATTAAACGCGGAGATATTTACTATGCCGAATTAAGTCCGGTTATCGGTTCCGAACAGGGCGGGGTAAGACCGGTGCTTGTGATTCAGAATGATGTTGGAAACCGTCACAGCCCTACGGTGATCGTGGCGGCAATTACTTCAAAAATGAATAAGGCAAAATTGCCGACTCATATAGAATTAAGCGCGCAGAAGTTTGATATTGTAAAGAATTCAGTTATCCTTCTGGAACAGATCAGGACAATCGACAAACAAAGGCTCAGAGAATATGTGTGCCATATCGACAGCAGGATGATGGGGAAGGTAAACGAAGCGATCCGTATCAGCCTTGAGCTGGATACATAAGCAACGGTTCAGCTCGCCCGGTTACGAATAAACTGATATAAACGTAATCGTGAAAGTTTTCTTTACAGATGAAAAAAAGAGTGGTAGAATCATAAAGATAGTGAAATAAGCAGATTAAACAATAAGATTAAAGCAGATCAAATAAGGAGATTTCATAATGTCAGGACATTCAAAATTTGCGAATATTAAACACAAAAAAGAAAAAAACGATGCGGCTAAAGGAAAAATATTTACCAAAATAGGCCGCGAGATTTCAGTAGCCGTTAAAGAGGGCGGCGGCCCGGATCCTGCGAATAACAGCAGGCTCCGTGATATAATAGCAAAAGCAAAGTCTAATAATATGCCGAACGATACCATTGAAAGAAACATTAAAAAAGCTGCCGGAGAAGGTTCCGGTGACAATTATGAGCATATTACATATGAGGGATACGGACCGAACGGAACGGCGATCATTGTAAAGACACTGACTGATAATAAAAACAGGACAGCTTCCAATGTAAAGAGTGCATTTACAAAAGGATGCGGAAACGTGGGAACCCCGGGATGTGTTTCTTTTATGTTTGATGAAAAAGGGCAGATCATCGTGGCAAAAGAAGAATGTGACATGGATGCAGATGAATTGATGATGATCGCACTTGATTCCGGTGCGGAGGATTTTGTAGAGGACGAGGATAGCTATGAGATATTGACGGCTCCGGATGATTTCAGCGAAGTCCGGCTGAAATTGGAAGAAGCAGGAATTCCGATGGCGGAGGCAGAAGTAACTATGATACCTCAGACTTATGTGGAGCTTACTAACGAGGCGGATATTAAAAATATTCAGAAAACTCTGGATCTGCTGGAAGAAGATGATGATGTGCAGGATGTATATCATAACTGGAGCGAGGAATAAGAATTGCTGATCCGGCAGAATTTCAAAGGAGAAAGAGATGAGTTCTGTAATGAATTCTGAAGTGAATTGTATTGAATTGACTTCCAGGCTGGTTGACTTATATAATCAGACTATGGATATGAAGTTTAACCGTGAACATTTTGATAAAAATTTTGAAAAATTGATTGAGAAAGAATCAGATCTGCTCAGAAAGGTAGGAGAAGCATGCAACGGTTCGGACGAAGTTTTCCGGAAGATATGTGAATGTGTACCTCTCTATGTTTCAGGGCAGCTTTCAAAAATATCATCAAAACGGAAACGTGATATGACAGCACTGGATTATAAGATGAATATGGTATCTTATTTCGTGCCCCTGATGGGAGAAATCCCGGGGGACAATGCAAAAGAAATCAGCGAATGTATGGTAAAAAGCTGGAATGAGGTCATGCCGGAACATAAAATTGGTTATACAGATGCGGAAAGCATCCGATCCGGTTTTAAGAGAAGCCTTTGTTACATAACAACTGCAGTCTGTCAGAGCCAGAACAAGCCGGATGACTGTTATGAACTGACGTTGCTTAGAGGATACCGTGATCATTATATGCTACAGACAGAGGATGGTATTGCAACGGTGGAGCAATACTATAATATCGCACCTACGATCGTGAAAAGAATCGGGCGCAGAGATGATGCCTCAGAAATTTATGGATCCATCTGGAAGGATTATCTTCAGCCGTGTATTACGATGATAGAGAACGATGAACTTGAGGCCTGCCGTGTCTGTTATACTGACATGGTTCACAGTCTTGAAAAAAAATACTTGTATTCATAGGAGGAATTTGGAGTGAGCGATTTCAGAATCGAAACAAAATGTATACAATCCGGTTATGAGCCGGGCAATGGAGAGGCGAGAGTCCTGCCGATTTATCAGAGCACGACATTCCGCTATATAAGCAGCGAACAGATGGGAAGATTGTTTGACCTTGAAGAATCCGGGTATTTTTATACACGGCTTCAAAATCCTACCAATGATGCCGTAGCTGCAAAAATCTGTGACCTGGAAGGCGGAGTGGCCGCAATGCTTACTTCTTCCGGTCAGGCTGCAAATTTTTATGCAATCATGAATATAGTGGAGGCGGGTGATCATATTGTCTGCGCTTCTGCTCTTTACGGTGGTACTTATAATCTTTATGCACATACAATCAGGAAGATGGGCGTTGAGGCTACTTTTGTTGACCCGGAATGCACTCCGGAAGAGCTGGATGCAGCTTTCCGTGAAAATACTAAAGCTGTATTCGGAGAAACTATCGCCAATCCTGCGCTTACTGTCCTGGATCTGGAGAAGTTTGCAAATGCTGCTCATAAGCATGGTGTGCCGTTTATTGTTGACAATACTTTTGCAACCCCGATTAACTGCCGCCCGTTTGAATGGGGCGCAGATATCGTGACTCATTCCACGACTAAATACATGGACGGTCATGCCACATGTGTGGGTGGAGTCATCGTGGACAGTGGTAATTTTGACTGGGAAGCACATGCAGAAAAATTTCCCGGACTTACAACTCCGGATGAGACCTATCACGGTATCGTTTATACAAAGAAGTTTGGAAAAGGTGCATATATTACGAAAGCAACATCCCAGCTTATGAGAGATCTGGGGTCTATCCAGTCCCCTCAGAACGCGTTCCTTCTGAATATAGGGCTTGAAACACTTCATCTTCGCATGCCTCGTCACTGTGAGAATGCGATTGCGGCTGCGAAATATCTTAAGAACCATGAAAAGGTTGCGTGGGTATCCTGCCCGTCATTGCCGGGTGATGCTCAATACGAGCTTGCACAGAAATATATGCCAAACGGTACGTGCGGTGTTATCACGTTCGGTCTGAAAGGCGGACGTGAGGCAGCAGTTCAGATGATGGATAAACTCAAAATGATTGCTATTGTGACACATGTGGCTGATGCGAGAAGCTGTGTTCTCCATCCGGCGAGCCACACACACAGGCAGATGAACGAACAGGAACTGATAGAGGCAGGTGTTCAGCCGGACCTGATCCGTTTCAGTGTGGGAATTGAAAATATTGACGATATTATTGCTGATTTAGAGCAGGCATTATCGTAAACAGGATGGTATGGATGTATACAATTTGCATCCATACCTTTTTCTTCGCTGCCGGACATATGAGAAATGGTCTGGCAGCCTGTTTTTGAACTCTTTTTCTGTATAAAAACCATTTCATTTTCTCATAATAACTACGATAACATATGTTGTTCGCGGGAGGATGATTTAATGGAACGTACAGAAAACAACAGAGAGTTTAACAGAGATAATTATGCTTATGCGGCGGATGAGAAAAAGAACGCTGCGGATGACAGACAGGAACAGAGAGATAAAAAGCGGGAAGAAATTAAAGAAACAGGGACGATTGAACTGAAAAATGAAAATGAGCGTCACAGAATTCTTTTATTGACAATCATCGGAGAAATCGAAGGGCATGAAGCCGTTTCTGGAAATACGAAGGCGACAAAGTATGAGCATCTGCTTCCCCGGCTTGCTGAAGCGGAGGATTCCGATGAGGTGGACGGAGTGCTGATTCTATTGAATACTTTAGGCGGTGATGTGGAAGCCGGGCTTGCAATTGCAGAGATGATTGCTTCTTTGAGTAAACCGACCGTATCCCTTGTTCTGGGAGGAAGCCATTCCATAGGAGGACCGCTGGCGGTTGCAGCAGATTACTCATTCATCGTTCCGAGCGCGACAATGATCGTGCATCCTGTCCGTTCCAGCGGTGTTTTTATAGGTGTGTATCAGAGTTACCGTAATATGGAGCGCACGCAGGACCGTATTACTGAATTTATTTCTTCACATTCAAAAATCAGTCAGAAAAGACTGGAAGAATTGATGCTTGATCCGACCCAGCTAGTAAAGGATGTCGGTACAATGCTTGAAGGAGAAGATGCAGTCAGTGAAGGTCTGATAGATGAAGTGGGAGGTATCTCTCAGGCAATCCGAAAATTGCACAGCATGATTGACTGTAAAAGTTCAGAAACGAAGCAAAGCCAAAATACGGATTCATCCCGGTGATGGACTCTGTCCTGCGTTTGACATTAATGCTGTTTATCAGGATATTAGTTACGAATTTATACCTTGTACCGTGGGATACTGCTATTTTCCATATTATGGCATGGCATACATGATGTATCCTGCAGTACAGGTTTTACCGTAACGATTCATTCAAAAATCATAATGACAGCAGAAAAAATTAATGCTATACTAATCATAGTATGTTTTAATATAAGGGGGACATATTATGGCTGCAAAGTCTAAAAATAGGGGGAAAAGTACAAATAGCCGGAAAAAAACTGAGCAGAAAACAGCAGGTCTGTATAATGAGATTATTCTGATTTGCGTTCTGGCAGTTTCAATCCTGCTTCTTATAAGTAATTTCGGCCTGGGAGGACTGGTAGGTAATGCCGTTTCTTCTGTGATGTTTGGAATATTTGGATGGATATCTTATCTGTTGCCGGTTTTGTTATTTACAGCAATTGCATTTCTTATTATGAATAAAGGGAATGCACGTGCTTACATAAAGGCAGCCGCAGCACTTATCCTGGTGTTATCGGTCTGTGCCTTTCTGGTTTTGATTACCGGACAGTATGGTTCAGATGTAAAACTGACAGACTATTACATTCAGGCCAGCAGGCACAAAAATGCCGGCGGTTTTCTCGGAGGATGCATTGCTGCTCTTCTGTGTCCGATGATTGGAATAGCCGGCACGTATATCATGCTTATCGTGGTGTCAGTAATCTGTATTATTTTGATTACAGAGCGTTCCCTGCTCAATCCTCTTGGAAAAGGCGGCAGAAAAGTGTATGAAAGCGCGGTGAGGCGCAGGCAGTCAGCCGGCGCACGTGCTGCTGAAAAAAAGGAGCAGAAACGGATTGAACAAAAGAGAAAGGAACAGATGACGCAGGAGGAAGAAATATCTTCCGGGCAAGGTACTAAGAGAAACCGAAAGGCAAGAGGTTCCGGCATTTCGTTCGATACTACAGTCGGGGATAACAAATCACCGGATGTCGTTGAATTGTTTTCTGATGGAGTGGAAGAGATACCGGAGGGCGTAGAGCCGGTTGTATCTTTATTTGAGGAAGATGCGATGGTACAGAAAGAAGAGCGGATATCAGCAGATGTCGATGCAGACCGTACAAAGCTGTACGGAAGCATGACAGATGAAGGCGAATCCCTGACGGAAGAAGAAACCACATTTGCAGAACAGGCTGCCGGCAAAAAACAGACAGCAGGAAGAAAATCAAGTCAGCCTGCGGTCACGGCGGTTGATATTGAGGAAGTTGATAAGGAAATAAGGGCTGCCGGGGAGCGGAAGAAAAAACGCTATAAAACGCCGCCTCTGAACCTCCTTACCAAAGGGAAAAAATCAGGGGGCGATTCTGATGCCCATCTGCGGTCAACAGCCCGTAAACTGGAACAGACTCTGCAGAATTTCGGGGTAAAGGTTCATGTGACGAATGCCAGCTGCGGGCCGTCTGTCACCAGATATGAGATTCAGCCTGAGCAGGGGGTGAAGGTCAGCAAAATCGTCGGGCTTGCGGATGATATTAAACTGAATCTCGCGGTCACAGATTTGAGAATCGAAGCGCCTATTCCCGGCAAAGCGGCCGTGGGAATCGAAGTTCCGAATACGGAGAACACGACGGTAATGCTCAGGGATCTGCTGGAAGCACCGGAATTCCAGAGAAGCAGTTCAAGGATCACATTTGCTGTCGGAAGAGATATAGCCGGAAAAGCTGTAGTGGCAGATATTGCAAAGATGCCTCATCTGCTTGTTGCGGGTGCTACCGGTTCGGGCAAATCTGTCTGTATCAATACATTGATTATGAGCATCCTTTACAAATCATCCCCGGAGGATGTAAAGCTCATTATGATTGATCCTAAGGTAGTCGAGCTGAGTATTTATAACGGGATTCCGCATTTGATGATTCCTGTTGTGACAGATCCGCGTAAGGCGGCGGGGGCATTGAACTGGGCAGTTGCCGAGATGACCAAACGTTATCAGCTTTTTGCAGAATACAATGTCCGCGACCTGAAAGGTTTTAATGAAAAAGTATCGAGACTGGAATCCGGGGAGGACATTCCGGAAAAGCTGCCGCAGATCGTGATCATCGTGGACGAGCTGGCAGATTTGATGATGGTTGCTCCGAAAGATGTGGAAGGGGCTATCTGTCGTCTGGCCCAACTTGCAAGAGCTGCCGGACTACACCTGATACTTGCGACACAGCGACCGTCAGTGAATGTCATTACCGGACTGATTAAGGCAAATATGCCGTCTCGAATTGCATTTGCGGTATCATCAGGAGTAGATTCCAGAACTATCATTGACATGAATGGGGCAGAAAAGCTGCTTGGAAAAGGGGACATGCTCTTTTATCCGACCGGTTATCCGAAACCTGTCCGTGTCCAGGGCTCTTTCGTTTCAGATGAAGAAGTGCAGAAAGTCGTAGATTATCTCATCTCAAATTACGGGGATGCCTCTTACAGTGAAGAGCTGGAGGAACACATGAATAACAGCATGGTCGCTTCAGAGGGAACAATGATATCAGGCACTGAGCCGAATACGGAAAGTGACAGAGATCATTTCTTTAAAGATGCCGGAATGCTGATTATTGATAAAGAAAAGGCTTCCATCGGAATGCTGCAGCGCATGTTTAAAATCGGATTTAACAGGGCTGCCAGAATAATGGACCAGCTTGCCGAGGCAGGCGTGGTAGGTCCGGAGGAAGGTACGAAACCACGTAAAGTATTAATGACAAAGGAAGAATTTGAAAATTATTTAAACAGCAATACATAATGAACAGGGAGGGACAGCAGATGAAAACAGATATTCAGATTGCCCAGGAGGCGGTAATGCTTCCAATCAAAGAGGTAGCGCAGAAAGCAGGAATCGGAGAAGATGACCTGGAACTGTACGGAAAGTATAAGGCAAAGCTTTCCGATGATTTCTGGGATAAAATCAAAGATAATGAGGACGGAAAGCTTGTTCTTGTAACAGCGATCAATCCGACTCCGGCGGGGGAAGGAAAAACCACAACGACCGTCGGTCTGGGGCAGGCAATGGCGAAATTAAACAAAAAAGCGATCATCGCCCTTCGCGAGCCTTCGCTCGGTCCTTGTTTTGGAGTCAAAGGCGGTGCAGCGGGCGGCGGATATGCTCAGGTAGTGCCGATGGATGACCTGAATCTTCATTTTACCGGAGACTTTCATGCAATCACATCTGCTAACAATCTCCTGGCGGCACTGCTTGATAATCATATTCAGCAGGGCAATGCCCTTCAGATCGATCCGAGGCAGGTGGTATGGAAACGCTGCCTTGATATGAATGACCGTGTTCTGCGCAACATAGTGGTAGGACTTGGAAAGCAGTCGGACGGAATGGTAAGGGAGGATCATTTTGTAATTACAGTTGCGTCTGAAATCATGGCTGTTCTGTGTCTGGCTGAAAATCTTGCAGATCTTAAGGCAAGGCTTGGAAGAATTATAGTGGCATATACATTCTCAGGAGAACCGGTGACGGCAGACCAGTTAAATGCAACAGGGGCGATGGCAGCATTGTTAAAAGATGCTCTCAAACCAAACCTGATTCAGACGTTGGAACATACACCGGCACTGGTGCACGGAGGTCCGTTTGCCAATATTGCTCATGGCTGCAATAGCGTCCGTGCGACACGTATGGCATTGAAAATGAGCGATATTACGATTACGGAAGCTGGTTTTGGCGCAGATCTGGGCGCAGAAAAATTCATGGATATCAAATGCAGGATGGCAGGACTTAAGCCGGATGCAGTAGTTCTTGTTGCGACTGTGCGCGCTTTGAAGTATAATGGCGGAGTTGCCAAAGTGGATTTGGGCGAAGAAAACCTTGAGGCTCTGAAGAAGGGAATCGTTAATCTTGAAAAACATATCGAAAATATTCAGAAATATGGCGTTCCGGTCGTAGTGACATTAAATTCATTTGTCACTGACACTGAGGCGGAATATGAATATATCAAGAATTTCTGTGAAGAAAGAGGTTGTGAGTTCGCATTGTCTGAGGTGTGGGCAAAAGGAGGAGAGGGCGGTATTGCCCTTGCCGAGAAGGTGCTTGAAACACTTGAAACAAAAGAGAGCCATTTCCATCCGCTGTATGAGGATGACCTTTCAATCAAGGAAAAAATTGAGAAGATCGCAACAGAAATTTATGGAGCAAGAGGAGTTGTATATGAGCCGGCTGCCGAAAAGCAGATTGCAAAAATTGAGTCTCTTGGATTTGCAAAATTTCCGGTATGTATGGCGAAAAATCAGTATTCTCTTTCGGATGATGCTAAAAAGCTTGGACGTCCGGAAAATTTTGATATTCATATCCGGGAGGCTTATGTCAGCGCAGGAGCAGGATTTGTTGTTGTACTGACGGGCGCAGTCATGACAATGCCCGGACTTCCGAAGACACCGGCTGCATTTAATATTGATGTAACCGACGATGGAAAGATCGTAGGTCTGTTCTGACTTGCGGACCGTATGCGCTGCATACCGGAGCAGTCAGAAAAAGCAGGGGTTGCCGGAAATCAGATAATGATATCCGGTATAAATGGAATCAGGTTAAGATTACACAGGAAAAAAACAGAAAATTGCATAAGATATGACCTTTTATAAAGGTTTTTAGATAGAGGAGAGTTAAATGACACAGTTAATAGACGGGAAACGGATTTCAAAGGAAATTAAAGACGAATTAAAAGAAAAAGTTGCTGAACTGAAAATTGAAGGCAAAGAGATATGCCTGGCAGTGATTCAGGTGGGAAATGATCCTGCTTCATCAGTTTATGTAAATAATAAGAAAAAAGCATGTGCTTATATCGGTATCGAATCGGATGCGTATGAGCTTCCTGAAGATACAACGGAGGAAGAACTTCTTGAACTGGTCGAAAAACTGAACCGTTCGCCGAAAGTAAATGGAATTCTTGTACAGCTTCCGCTCCCGGGGCATATCGACGAGGATAAGGTAATCCGTACAATTTCGCCGGATAAAGATGTGGATGGATTTCATCCGGTCAGCGTGGGACGGTTATGGATCGGAGAGAAAGGGTTTCTCTCCTGTACCCCTGCCGGGATCATTCAGCTTCTGAAACGTTCCGGAATTACAATAGACGGGAAAGAGTGCGTAATCATCGGAAGAAGCAACATTGTGGGCAAGCCGATGGCTGCACTTCTTCTCAGAGAAAATGCTACTGTTACGGTAGCCCATTCCCATACCAAAAATCTGAAAGAAATTACAAACAGGGCGGATATCCTGATTGTTGCCATGGGAAAGAAAAAATTTATCACTGCTGATTATGTAAAAGAAGGAGCGGTAGTAATAGATGTCGGGATGCACCGTGATGAAAACAATAAATTATGCGGTGATGTCGATTTCTGTCAGGTTGAATCCAGGGTGTCCGCAATTACTCCGGTACCGGGAGGCGTCGGTCCGATGACAATCGCTATGCTTATGAACAATTGTGTGGAAACCGTGTGCAGTCAGGAGGGTTCTAAATGAAATGTAAAAATTGTGGTGCAGATATTCCCGGAGATATGATGATATGTCCTGATTGTGCTACAGAAGTCCAGATCGTGCCGGACTATAACCCGTTGGATGATGTCCTGACCAGAGAAGTTAAAGGTGCTGTAAAAGACGTAACACGTCCTATACGTGCAGAAGACCTGAAGCGATATCGCGGAGAAGCCGGCCGTGAGTCCGGCAGTTCAACCAGGGTGCTGGATCAAAGCGAACTGGATCAGATTCGTTCCGAGCGTCTCCGTCAGATTGAGGAGAGGCATCGGATGTCCCAGAGGAATACCGGAGAAACAGGCAATTCACGTATTTCGGGAAGAGATGACAGACGTATGACAGGTCCGATGTATCGGGAAACGGATAACGGACGCCGGAATACCGGCAATGTCCGGCGTACAGGCAGTACCGGAAATACAGAATATGTACGATCTTCTACAGGAAATGTCCGGCGCAACACCGGAGAAATCAGAAGAGAGAATGATGAAAGACGCAGACCGAAGAAGAGCAGCGCGAAAAAACGTGCTTCACAAAGAAGACTTCAGCGGATAGTTACCGTTTTCCTTTTTATATGTATTTTGGCAGGAGCGGCAGGGTTTCTCCTATATCAGAATTCTTATGCGGGGATAGTGAATAAAGGTTACCGTGCGCTTCAGTCAGGAGAATACAGCTCGGCTGAGAATTATTTTAACCGTGCCGTTTCAAAAGATGTGAAACGTCCGGATGCTTATGTGGGATTATCGAAAATCTATATCCAGCAGAAGAATACAGATAAAGCTGAGAATGTTTTTCTTAGTGCGATCAGTTCCCAGCCTGATAACATGGAACTTTATCAGGCGGCCATACAGTTTTATGTTGATACCGAACAGCAGGATCGGATTTCCGGCCTTCTGGAAGGATGTGATGAAACGATATTGTCAGGTGTAAGTGAATATGTATCAAAAAAACCTGAATTCAGTCTGCCTGAAGATACCTATACAGAAGTACAGGAAGTAGCATTAAGCGGAGACGGAGAGATTTATTATACAACGGACGGCACAGAGCCGACAAAATACAGTACTCTTTATGAAGAACCGATTTTTTTGAATGAGGGCGTCACCAATATCAGGGCGATTGCTATTAATGAAAACGGGATACCGAGTCTGATTGCATCAAGGACATACACAGTTGAACTTCCAATCGCAGATGCTCCGGCTGTCACACCGTCAACCGGACAGTACAGTGAGCCGACACAGATTACAATTGTTGTTCCTGATGGCTATACTGCTTATTATACGCTGGACGGCACTGTTCCGTCAGCGGCCTCCAATTTGTATACGGGGCCGATTGACATGCCTCAGGGGCAGACAATGTTTTCAGCAGTACTGATCAGCAAATCAGGGAAAATGACACAGGTCACAAAAAGAAATTATGTATTAGAGTATTAAATCAATTTTCTCATTTATTACAGTTAATACCACAGCGAGATGCGCAAATCGTAGCTCGCCTTTGTGTAAAGTTTATGAGATTTCCATGAAAAATCTTGTTTCTTATGTACAATAGTGATATAATGTGCATGGTGAAAATAAATATATTTAATACAGAAGGAGATGCATATCATGAGCAGATTTACGTTACCAAGAGATGTATACCACGGAAAAGGATGTCTTGAAGAACTGAAGAATCTGAAAGGAAAGAAAGCAATTCTTGTAGTAGGCGGAGGTTCTATGAAGCGTCAGGGATTCCTTGACAGGGCTGTGAATTACCTGAAAGAAGCCGGCATGGAAGTCGAGTTGTTCGAAGGCGTTGAGCCGGATCCGTCTGTTGACACGGTTATGAAAGGTGCCGCTGCAATGCGCGCTTTTGAGCCGGACTGGATTGTATCCATGGGCGGGGGCTCACCGATCGATGCTGCAAAAGCAATGTGGGCATTTTATGAGTATCCTGATGTTACATTTGAAGATCTCTGCATTCCGTTTAATTTCCCGGAACTGAGGCAGAAAGCAAAATTCTGTGCAATCCCTTCAACATCGGGAACAGCTACTGAAGTAACTGCATTTTCTGTTATCACGGATTACAGTACAGGTGTAAAATATCCTCTGGCTGATTTCAATATTACGCCGGATGTGGCAATCGTTGATCCGGATCTTGTAGCAGGGCTTCCGGCAAAACAGGTTGCTTATACAGGTATGGATGCTTTGACTCATGCGATAGAAGCTTATGTTTCAACTCTTCACGGACCGTACACAGATCCGCTTGCTATTCAGGCGATCGAGATGGTATTTGATTATCTTCCTGCTTCATTCAGAGGCAATCAGGAGGCAAGGGCTCAGATGCACGATGCGCAGTGTCTGGCAGGTATGGCATTTTCAAATGCACTGCTTGGTATTGTACATTCCATGGCTCATAAAACAGGAGCAGCGTTCTCAACCGGACATATCACTCACGGATGTGCTAACGCAATGTACCTTCCATATGTAATCAAATACAATGCAAAAGATCCGGTTGCAGCTAAACGTTATGCAGAAATAGCCAGAAAAGTAGGCCTTCCGGGAGCTTCCGAAAGAGCGTTGATCAACAGTCTCTGCGAGAAGATCGACAACTTCAATGTACAGCTTAATATCCCGAAGACTCTGAAAGAATTCGGCATTATCGAAGAAGAATTCAAAGAGAAGATTGCCAGAATTTCCGAACTGGCAGTAGGGGATGCATGTACAGGTTCTAACCCACGTCCGATAGACCCGGCTACGATGGAAAAACTGTTTACATGTATTTATTACGGAACAGAAGTTGATTTCTAATCACAGTTATTTGTGAGTTTCTTTTTCAGTACATATGTTACAGGACAGATGCCAATGGGTGTCTGTCCTGTTTTATGCTTACGTATACAGAAAATACAGCATGATTGTAAGGCGAATGGGAAAAGATATGGAAAACCCGGAATTTTTTGTATGACATGTATCAGGAGAATCTGCCGGTGTCAGCTTTCCGGATTTGGAATGAAAGATTAAAAATCAATAAAAAAATGAAAAATCAATGCTTGCCATTCCGGCTATATTAGCGTATTATGAAAGTTAGGTAGTTTTTTACGAGGAGGATTATCATGTATAAGATTTTAAAAGCAGAAAAACTGGCTGATAAGATTTATCTTATGAATGTACATGCACCAAGAGTTGCAAAGCATTGTCAGCCGGGACAGTTTATTATTGTTAAGATGGATGATAAAGGCGAAAGAATTCCTCTTACAATCTGTGATTATGACCGTGAAGCCGGTACTGTTACTATCGTATTCCAGGAAGTTGGAGCTTCTACAGTAAAAATGGGAGGACTGAAAGCAGGAGACAGTTTCCGTGATTTCGTGGGACCGCTCGGATGTGCTTCAGAGTTTGTCAATGAAGATATGGAAACTCTGAAGAATAAGAAGATGCTGTTTGTTGCCGGCGGTGTTGGTGCAGCTCCGGTATATCCGCAGGTCAAATGGCTTCATGAGCATGGCGTTGATGCTGATGTCATTCTTGGCGCTAAGACAGAAAAAATGGTTATTCTGGAAAAAGAGCTCGAAGCGGTTGCAGGCAATCTGTATGTCACGACAGACGATGGTTCTTACGGACGTTCCGGAATGGTTACAAAGGTCATTGAAGATCTGGTTCAGAATGAAGGAAAGAGCTATGATGTATGCGTAGCCATCGGACCGATGATCATGATGAAGTTCGTATGTCTTCTCACGAAAAAGCTTGAGATTCCGACAATCGTCAGCATGAATCCGATCATGGTTGACGGAACAGGAATGTGCGGAGCATGCCGTCTGCAGGTAGGCGATGAGATTAAGTTTGCATGTGTAGACGGACCTGAATTTGACGGACATCTTGTAGATTTCGATCAGGCGATGAAGAGAAGCCAGACATATAAGACAGCAGAGGGACGTGCAATGCTGAAGCTTCAGGAAGGCGATACACATCACGGCGGCTGTGGAAATTGCGGAGGTGACAACTAATGACAGATGTATTAAAGAAAGTTCCTGTAAGGGAACAGGATCCAAAAGTACGTGCGACGAATTTTGAAGAAGTTTGTCTTGGATATAATCAGGAAGAAGCAATGGCAGAGGCATCCAGATGTATCGGATGTAAGAATGCAAAATGTGTTCAGGGATGTCCTGTTTCTATTGATATCCCGGGATTTATCAAACAGGTAAAAGAAGGCAATATTGAAGAAGCATACAAAGTAATCGGAAAGTCTTCTGCACTTCCGGCTATCTGTGGACGTGTATGTCCACAGGAATCTCAGTGTGAAGGAAAATGTATCCGCGGAGTGAAAGGCGAACCGATCTCTATCGGAAAACTGGAAAGATTTGTTGCCGACTACGCCCTTGAGCATGACATTAAACCGGAAGCACCTGAGACTACAAACGGACATAAGGTTGCAGTTATAGGTTCAGGACCGTCAGGGCTTACATGCGCAGGAGATCTTGCAAAGATGGGATATGAAGTAACAGTTTTTGAAGCACTTCATGAACTTGGCGGCGTACTTGTATATGGTATTCCGGAATTCCGTCTTCCTAAGCAGAAAGTTGTTGCAAAAGAAATCGAAAAAGTAAAAGAACTTGGCGTCAAATTTGAGACAAACGTTGTAATCGGAAAATCAACGACAATTGATCAGTTGATAGAAGAGGAAGGATTTGAAGCTGTATTCATTGGTTCCGGTGCAGGACTTCCGATGTTTATGGGAATCCCGGGAGAAAATGCAAACGGCGTATTCTCAGCAAATGAATACCTGACAAGAAGCAACCTGATGAAGGCGTTTGATGACAGCTATGACACACCGATTATCGGAGGCAAGAAGGTTGCGGTTGTCGGCGGCGGTAACGTTGCTATGGATGCTGCAAGAACAGCGCTCCGTCTCGGCGCTGAAGTACATATTGTGTACAGAAGAAGTGAAGCTGAGCTTCCGGCCAGAGTGGAAGAAGTACACCACGCAAAAGAAGAGGGCGTTATCTTTGACCTGCTGACGAATCCGAAGGAGATCCTTGTTGATGAAAAGGGTAATATTACAGCTATGAAGGTTGTTAAGATGGAACTTGGTGAACCGGATGCTTCAGGCAGAAGACGTCCGGTGGAAATCCCAGGTTCAGAATATGAAATCGAGGTTGATACCGTAATCATGTCGCTCGGTACTTCTCCGAACCCGTTGATTTCTTCTACCACAAAGGGACTGGAAGTCAACAGGAGAAAATGTATCGTAGCAGATGAAGAGTTCGGTAAGACATCCAAAGAAGGCGTATATGCCGGCGGAGATGCCGTTACAGGTGCAGCTACCGTAATCCTTGCCATGGGAGCAGGAAAAGCAGGCGCAAAAGGAATAGATAAATATCTTTCTGAAAAATAAATAATTATAATAACTGAGCTTCGGATTTCCGGATATAAACAGCAGTTAGATGTTTATAAAGGAAGTCCGGAGCTTTTCTTAAATTATTGAAAACTTGAGTGGTGTGTGTCAGATGTCCTGATACGCTTGCCGTCACAGATAAAAAAGGGAGGAATCTTTATGAGCAGCAAAGCAGAAAAAGCAGTGGCACTACATGATAGAGGATATAATTGTGCACAGGCGGTTGCATGTGCATTTTGTGAAGATTTTGGGATTGAAAATGAGCAGATGTTCCAGATTGCCGAGGGATTTGGATTTGGTATGGGAATGATGGACATGTGCGGGGCTGTGACAGGAATGATTATGGTGATCGGAATGGAGAACAGTATCGGTGATCTGGAAAAAGGCAAGGCAACCAAAGGAGATACCTATAAAAAAGTAAAAGAATATGTACAAAAATTCAAAGAAACTAATGGGGCATATTACTGCCGGGAACTGAAAGCAAAAATTGACGGAAAACCGATGTGCAGCTGTGAGACATGTATTGCTGTGGCAGCAGAGCTGGCAGAACAATTCTTGAAAGAAAACAAAAAAACGGATACGATATAAATAATAGCGTACAATGACAACGAAAAATGGAATGATAGAGACTCATAAAATAACAACAGGAGACTGAATGAAAATAACAATACTTACTGTCGGAAAAATCAGAGAAAAATATCTGCGTGATGCAATTGCGGAATATACAAAACGCCTCAGTAAATACTGTAAGCCGGAAATTATTGAAGTCGCGGATGAAAAAACACCAGATAATGCAAGTGAAACAGTGGAAGAAAACATTCGTACGAAAGAAGGAGAACGGCTTCTCAAATATGTGAGGGATGACGCATATGTAATAACTCTTGAAATTAACGGAAAGCAGCTTTCATCAGAGGAACTGGCTGAAAAAATCGAAAAGCTCGGCGTACAGGGGACAAGTCATATCATGTTCATTATCGGAGGTTCCATCGGTCTTGGGAAGGAAGTGCTTGCAAGGTCGGATTATGCACTTAGTTTTTCAAAAATGACATTCCCACATCAGTTGATGCGGGTAATATTGCTGGAGCAGGTGTATAGAAGCTACCGGATCATCAATGGGGAACCATATCATAAGTAAATGAGGTTTTTTACTCAAGCCATTGTACGAGGAAACCAAGTCTTTAAAGAAAAAGTAAAACAATAGAATCCACGCTTCGCGAGAATTCTATTGCCATGAATTAAGGGATAGCACGCATACCAAAACCTGCTATCCCTGCTTTTTAAATCTTTTTTCTTAGGTGGCACGTACTCTAATAAATCATGTAGGTCACAATTTTAACGCATAGCAATGGCGAGAAAGAACCGCCATGTCTAATCTTTGAATGTCACCGTCATAAAGAAAGATGAAACGATAGTCAGGAGATATAATTTCAGTTCGAGTGGTTATGAATCTTTTGCGGATGCTGAAGTTAAGATTGTTTATTGAAAAGATTATGAGTATAATAACAGTATGAAGCGAAAAGTTGATAAGGAAGCAGTAGAAAATAGAAAAAAAGAAATTTCTAAGAAATATGTAAAGGAGATGAACTCAGAGTGAATAAAAATCAAGCGATTTTAAGCAGTAAAGGAGATTTTACGAGTTTCACATATGATAATCATGTGATTCGGTTTCGAACATCTCCGCACTTGGAAAGATATACAAAAGTGAAAGAATGGGATAATGGCTATTTGGTTGTGATGGCGAAATATAGCAATAATGAAGATGATATAGAAGAGTATATTGATCTTATTCCGATTCTTCAAAACTTATATTTTGATACGAAAAGTTTTTTGAATTCAATAGAAAGGGGGGATATACAGTATGATTGATATTTTAAATGTTGCAGATGATGCGGATGTAATTATAAATAGCTATGCATTTAAACGCAAAGGAAATGGTGTGTCTGTACTAATTATGGTGAAAAGAGCGGCATTGCTTATGTAAGAACAGAAGACATAAAAATACTGTATGTTGATACAGACAGAGAGCAGGATATTAGTTTTCTTATTTAATCTGCTTCTATCATTTTAGAGTAAAGTATATGGATTAATTAACGGTTGTTAATTTGATTATTGCAGATTAACGGTTTAATATGAGTTAAGGTTAATTTATATTAGAAAAAAGTATCATAAGTGTAAGATTGTCAAAGCCATATTTATGGAATGAAAGGGACGTTGCCTATTTATTCCTTGGATATGGCTTTTTTGTGTCTGTGATTCCAACTAAATAATCGATACTGACACCATAAAATGATGAAAGATTAATAAGAAAATCTATAGGGATTTGGCGGGTTCCCTTTTCATATCTGCGGTATACTTCACGTTGACAGCCTAAGTAATCGGCGATTTCAGCTTGAGTCTTGTCACTGTCGATTCTTAAATCTTCTAAGCGTTGAAAATGCATATTATCACCTCAATGTTATGCTACCAAATAATTGCATTTCTTATTCTGAAATGTAACCATATGGTTGCATAATGGGAATGGATATGATAATATATAGTTGCATATAAGATTACAAACGTTATGTATAATCATGTGCAGTAGAAGAAGTGTAATTAAATTCCGAGAAGAACATTTGGAGAAGTACAAAAAATCAAGAATCTAGGAGAGAAGGGAAATTATGCATAATAGTATAAGAGTAAGAAATAAAGGATATAAGATGACGTATGTAGTTGTTGTTACTTTACTGATATTATGTGGAAGTCTATTTGGTTGTACGATGAAAGTAGAAGCAGGTTCTAAAATGTCTTTGACAGAATTACAGAATAAATTTCCATCAGGAAAGTATTGGAATCATGCCGGTAGCAGCTTAAATAATCCTGATGGTTATACTTCGACACCATGTACCCATCATGGAAATGATGCGGTGGGCTGTCGGAACCGGAATCATCACAGGAAAAGATAATGGGACAAGGCTTGACCCACAGGGAAATGCAAGCAGGGCGGAATGTGCAACGATTATCATGAGGTTTTTACAAAAATATCAGTAGCAGGCATATCGCTTAAAAGCTAAACAAGAAGACCTGTCAGAGGAAGTTTTCAATATACTAAGGCATTAAAATACCAATAGAGGCTGTTGCAAAATAGATGAGGAATCAATCTATGGAGCAATGGCTTCTTTTTTGCAAAAAAGATGATGAAGTTGAGATTGTTTATTAAAAAGCTTGAGGATATAATAACAGTATGGAACAAAATGTTAATAATCTCGGTTGCTACGCATCTGAGAAAAATGTCCGGTAGGCTATTTTGAGTTGCCAAGCATCCGAAGAAGCCAAGCATCCGAAGAAGCTTTCAATGATGTGTTAGCATTTAGGCTGCACTTGGAAGAATATCCGACTGAGTTTCCAGAATGCTTTCGTGTAGTAGATCTAAGAACTGGCAAACAGATAGATGATGGTTATAGGGCGATACATCTGTACTATCAAAGAGATAATAAAGCATATCCGATAGAAATACAATTGTGGTGTGGAAAGGACTTCCAATTTAATATATGGAGTCACAAGTATATTTATAAATATGATAGTCCAGACATTGGGAGGGCGATGTATCAGTTATATGCAGAAAACAAAATTCATACAGAACTGGATTTTAAAGAAAAATTAGAAGAATTGCGAGGTGAAAAAGATGGGAGATAAAAAGATATATGTTATTGCGAAAATTTTCGATAAACAAGGCTGTATTGCGTATAGCTGAAAAACCCCAAATGAAGCGAGATGTCTTCCGGGAACTTTAGAAGCAATCCGCAAAAAAATGTACAGATAGTAGTATTAGATTCACCTGAGATGTATCCAGAATATGCACCGTATACTTTTATTGATGATATGAAAACATATATAGATAAGGTTGCTGAATTAGAATCAGTTTCTTAGAATTAAAAAAAACCTCACTTTTGACAATACAGAATATAGGAATTTATATAAAATGTCACTTCAATATTTATGGGGAGTATAAGAAATGTTTACTATTCTAGAAAAATTAAAAGAATCAAATAGAATTGTTAGTTTTTATATGGATATTGCATGTCGATACAGACAAGTGGACTTGTTTCCCCAATTTATCACCCCTAAATTTATTGAACAGCAGATTGTTAACCAACGGGAGGAAGTATATGAATATAGATGTTTTTATTAGTCACCATACAAAGTCATCTTTACATATTGTAGAAGGAATCGTCAACAAGCTTGAGGCGGTTGGCATACGCTGCTGGTATGCTCCGAGGGATACTGAAGGTGCTTATGCATCCAGCATTGCCAAAGCATTGAATAGTTGTTCTGTATTTCTTTTGATCTTGAACCGCGCGGCATCGGAATCATTCCATGTGTTAAATGAAATTGATATGGCTGCCAAGAGGCTTACCCGTAATGAAGATGTAAAAATTATACCATTTCATGTGGCAGACGACGAGATTGGCGCGGATGCACAATACTATCTTGGGCGTATACATTGGGTTGATGCAATGACACCGCCGATGTATCAGAGAATCGACGAGCTTGTAGAGCATATTTCCAGGCTTTTACAGAAAGAAATACACGAAACAGGGAAATCAACAGAGCCGGAAGTACAGAAATATCGGCTGATTGATAAACATCCGCAGACAAGAGAGGTATTTGACGGGCGGGATCATTTGATAGAACAGATCCACAGAACTTTTGAAGAGGGGAAGCGGGTGTTGTTCTTAGAAGGAATTGGCGGTATCGGGAAAAGTGAGCTTGCAAAGCAGTTTGCCGTTCGCTATCAGGATGAATATAACCACATACTTTTTGTGACTTACACTTCAACTCTGGAAAAGTTGTTCTACGATTCAACTGCAGTTATTATTGAAAACCTGGAGATTCATCAAGAAGATGAATCGGAATATTTTCTAAAGAAGCTGAAAGTGCTTCAGAGTATTACGGATGAAAAAACATTAATTATCGTGGATAATTTTGATGTGGACGACGATCCGAGGCTGAAAGAATTTCTGACGGGAAATTATCGTGTCATCTTTACGACCAGAAATGCCCATCCGGGGTATACATCTATAAAAATCGGTGCCATTGAAGATATGGATGTCCTGAAAGGAATTTTTGAACAGAATTACGGCGACAGGATACCGGAAGAGGATATGCCGGCACTGGAAGAGATATTCCATCTGATCGAGTATCATACCTACACGATTGAGCTGATCGCAAAACAAATGGAAGCAAGTTTTTTGAGTGCAGATGAAATGCTGAGTATTTTAAAGCAGGGGCAGCTTCAGAAGTTGATTTCGGAGACCGTAGCGGGACGGAATGACAGAAAGACTGCTTTTGCACACATTTGTTCTGTGTTTAATATGAGCAATTTGCAGGATGACGAAAAAAGAATTTTAATGTATCTGTCCATAATGGGAACGCAAGGTGTGCCGGCTGTCAGATTTAAAGAGTGGGCAGAACTGGAATCCTTTGAAATCGTGAACCGGCTTATACGCAAGAGCTGGATACGCAAAGAGGCAGGGCAAAAACTGTCCCTGCATCCACTGGTAAAAGAAGTCGTTTATTATATGCTGAATCCGAGAGTGAAAAATTGCCGGAGTTTTCTGGAAGAGCTTTCAAAATATTGTTTTGGGGCATGGGGCAGACCGTATAAAGAAAATGTTGCAATTGCCGGAAATCTTATTTCTGTACTTGAGTATTTTACCGTTCCGGTTGAGTATGAAATTGAGATTTTTGAACCATTTTGCAGTGTTTTATGGCAGGTTGGGCGGTTCGATGATTCAATCAGGTTTGGTCATCGGTTGTATGAAGCCTGTGTGGAGAAATATGGTGTTAATAGTATGGAAACGGGATTTGCCGCGAAGTCTCTTGGAGGGGATTATTTTAACGCCGGACGATTGAAAGAATCTGTTCCCTGGTACAGACAGGGACTTGAAAGCATGCTTCTTAGCGGAGAAGAGGAAAACGAAGATTTAGCCATGTCTTATGAAAAAGTGGCGCGCTGCTATACTTGGGAGTATGAGCAGGATTTTTCAAAAGCAGAAGAATATTTCCAAAAAGCACTTGACATACGTCTGCGTCTTCGGGATGCCCTGCTGTGTGGGGAAAAGAAAAAGATGCTGATGAAAAATGAGAATTATGGAATTGAAAAGGCTGAGGAGCGGATTGGTGAAAATTATATGGAAATGGGACGTATGTATCAGATGATGGGAAATTACGAAAAAGGATTAGAGCTTGCTAAGATGCAAGAGAATATTATCGTAACATATTGTCCGCAGAATGTATCAGGGCGTGCATATGCCCAATACGACCAGGGAGTTTGTTATTATTATCTTGGAGTTCGGGAAAAAGCAGCCGGAAAAGAAGATTCCGCCAGAGATAGATGGCACGATGCGGAAGCCTGTCTGGAGAAAGCGTTGGAATCTAATCTAAAGATGCGAGGCGGACTTGCCATTGATACGATCGATAATCAGGAATATCTGGCAGATGTTTACGCTGCACTTGGAAATTATGGAGAAGCCTCCAACGGTTATATGGCGGCTGTTTCTATGATTGAAAGCCTTTTGGGAAAAGACGACCCCAGGATTGATACGGTAAAACAGAAAATGATGTTTTAGAATTGTTAAGGAGAGCCAGTAATGTATCATTATATTTTATTTGATCTGGACGGTACAATCACAGAATCGGCGCCCGGAATTGTAAATTCTGTTCGTTACGCGCTGAACAAAATGAAATACGAGGTAAGGGATGAGGAAGAACTGCTCAGGTTTATAGGGCCGCCTCTTATTGATTCCATGAAAAAGTTTTATGGCATGAATGATGAACAGGCGGAACAGGCAGTTGTATTCTACAGAGAGTATTTTTCTGAAAAAGGACTTTTTGAAAATTCTGTTTATGACGGGATTGAAGAATGCCTGAAACAGTTAAAAGAAAAGGCTCTTCATGGGTAATAGTGGGTGAAAAACACCCACAACCCCAGCGTTTATGCTGATTATGCGGTTTTAGGTTTCCGGTTAGGAAGTGGAATCCTC
>SFGN01000096.1 GCA_004556565.1 Lachnospiraceae bacterium
CATTATCGCGTCCTCAACAATGAATTTTGTGATGCAGTGCCTGGTGCCTCCAGGTGACGTTAACCAGTTAACAATTAACGCCGGATACAGAGAATCCACCCATAACACTGTTTTTGGTTTTAACTGTTCCGCGTGCGCATAGCCGCATTCACCGCATCACAAAATTCACTTTAAAAAGGGCGGCAGAGCAGCCACGGAGTAAAACTGATACCGCCAAACGTCACCAGAAAATTGATAGCAGAGGGCGTTGTAGCGAAGTTGTCACTTAAGCGTATGGTCAACCTGACAACCCGGTGTCCTCAATGGGGGAAGGAATAACCCCGCCATACTTACCGCCGCGCCATTTCGCGGATTGCCACAACCAGAAGCGCACGGTCGAAGAAATTTAACGACAAGACTTATATGCAAAGGGATCTCGCCGTGCGCTTTCGTGTTATGCCCTGACTTTTCAGGGTAAATTAACCTGTGGAAACCTGTTTTTACTGGCGCTAATCAGTTAGCGTTTCTGGCTAACCAGCGATGCGCGGCAGCTTCGGTTTTAAACGTTTTACTTTTGGTATACGTCATCGCGGTAAACGTGCCGTCCTGATTGGGAAACACGCCACATACCAGAGATTCGTTGTTGCCAAGCTCGATAGTATCCATGCTGACCTCATTTCCCCTTAACGCTGGGGTAGCGGAACTAAAAACCTGCTGCGCTGTTATACAAAGTGTTCCCGCCGTCATGTTCATACGCCTCGGGCTGGCTACTTAATCCCTGACCACTGCCGGGTAACTCTAGGTATTGCCCTGTATTGTGTGGGACGGGATGGGTTGGTATGGGAAAACTATAGGAAATGCCTAATTGCCTGTCAATAGGCTGCGCCTAATGATTTGGGTGCGACCTAATAGGTGATGGTTTGTGGGAGAGGTAGTAGGAGTTAACTAACGGGAACTAGGAATTTCCCGTCGGACCATATAAGTTTAAGTTCCTGTCTTGGTGATGTTCTGGCTTTTCCGTTTTGATTCTTGATTTTTCAGATAGTTAGCTACCTTCATTTCCATTGCGGCAATGTAGGCGCGAACGTCATGATCAACCCAACTAGGCTCCGTAGCATTTCCAGATAAGAGGAAAGCCACAATTGCTCTTTTTTCATCAGAGGCGGCTTGATAAAGGCTGTTTATGTCTAAAAGTTCACTTTTTGTATCTGAAGTGGATGGGGTTGGTATGGGGTATTCGTTAAGCCCCCAATGCTCTGGACCAACCACATCAGAAAAGAAACGCCATAGTTCTGGAAGTTTGTCTTTACTTATCGAACCTTTCTTAATCCAGTCATGGATTGATGGTGGTTGGACTTTGAAATGACGTGCGATTTCCGCCTTTGATTTGACGGCTCCTGATGCAATTTTTTTGTTAATGGCCTGCTCTATCGCTCGGCCTAAGTCTTTACCACTAAGCATTGCTTAATAGTCTCCTATGCGCATCGCGTTAGGCAATCCCTACTCTCGAATCGTTAGGCATAGCCTATTGACAATCACATTAGGCTAAGCCTAATATTATTGTGTGTTTTTTGGAGTTCATTCGATGAAAAAAGATAACTATTCATTCAAACGAGCTTGTGCTGTTGTCGGTGGGCAATCAGCAATGGCTAGGCTTTTAGGTGTATCTCCTCCAAGCGTAAATCAATGGATCAAAGGTGTACGTCAGTTGCCTGCTGAGAGATGTCCTGCGATTGAACGAGCAACAAAAGGTGGTGTCCTGTGTGAAGAACTTCGTCCTGATGTTGATTGGACATACTTACGACGCTCGTCATGTTATTCGCAGAATATGTCGATGAAGCAACCAAATGACGAAAACGATCATACCCGAAGCATCAAGAGGCAAATGATTCATGAAAATCAAACATGAGCACATCCGCATGGCGATGAATGCCTGGGCATATCCTGATGGTGAGAAAGTTCCTGCAGCTGAAATAGCCCGGACTTATTTCGAACTGGGGATGACGTTCCCGGAACTGTACGACGACAGCCATCCGGAAGCCCTGGCTCGTAATACCCAGAAAATTTTCCGTTGGCTGGATAAAGACACCCCTGATGCTGTTGAAAAAATGCAGGCTCTGTTACCGGCGATCGAAAAGGCAATGCCGCCTCTGCTGGTGGCCCGTATGCGCAGCCACAGTTCTGAATATTACCGTGAGATCGTCGAACGGAGGGATCGGCTGGTGAAGGATGTCGATGATTTTGTTGCGTCAGCGGTTGTTTTGTATGACCAGATGAATCGCGGCGGCCCGGCAGGGAATGCTGTGGTGATGCACTAAAAGCACGGTGTTCGGGGGTTTTATGAGCAGCAAGCTTCATGGTCTTGTCTGGGAAGGGTGCGCCTTCACCGGCATGATCTTATCCAGGGTGGCGGTTATGGCCCGTCTTGCAGACTACAGCAATGACGAGGGCGTGTCATGGCCTGCCATTGAAACTATCCGGCGTCAGATCGGTGCAAGAAGTGAATCCACCGTTAAATCTGCTATTGCAGAACTGGCGAAAGAGGGCTGGCTGACGAAGGAAGAGCGTAAGGTCGGTGGGCGTAACGTAAGCAATATCTATCGGCTTAATGTGGAAAAACTCGAAGCAGCTGCAACTGCGGCGCGTGAGGCATATAAACCGAAAAGAAAAATTAGCCCGGCAAAAAATGACCCGTTAACAGTTGACCCGTCAAATATTGACCCCTCAACGGTTGACCCGTCAAATTTTGATGGATCAACGGTTGATAAAAAACTGCCGATTAGGGGGGCGATGATTGACCCCGATCCGTCAGTATCAAAACCTGATCCGTCAGATAAAAGATCTTCTTGTCCGGACGTTTCACTGCCGGACGAAAAACAATCATCACCAGTTGAGCGATTTCTGGAGAAACACCCGGATGCGCATACCTGGAATGTACCGAAGCGACAGTGGGGTACCCGTGAGGATGTCGCCTGTGCGCAGTGGATTTGGGGACGGGTTGTGGCGTTGTATGAACAGGCCGCCAGTGATGATGGTGAGGTGTCACGCCCCAGAGAACCTAACTGGACGACCTGGGCGAATGATGTGCGCATGATGCGTATGCTGGATGGACGTAGTCACCGGCAGATTTGTGAAATGTTTGGGCGTGTCCAGCGGGATTCGTTCTGGGTAAAAAACATCATGAGTCCGGCAAAACTCCGGGAAAAATGGGATGAACTGGTTATCCGCCTGGGGCGTTCGCCCGCGCAGCGTTGCGTAAATCACATTTCTGAACCGGACACTGAAATACCGCCTGGATTCAGGGGGTGACGTGGCATGAAAAACATTGCGGCAGCCGGGGTTCTTGAACGTATTCGCAGACTTGCACCACAGGGGGCGGTTCCACCGTACCGGACGGTGGAGGAGTGGCGGGAATGGCAGCTTGCTGAAGGACGAAAACGCAGCGAGGAGATTAACCGCCAGAATCGCCAGTTGCGGGTGGAAAAAATCCTGAATCGTTCGGGCATCCAGCCTCTGCACAGCAAATGCTCGTTTGCGAATTATCAGGTGCAGAACGACGGGCAAAAACACGCGCTGAGCCAGGCAAAATCCATCGCTGACGAACTGATGACCGGGTGCACGAATTTTGTGTTCAGCGGTAAAACCGGCACCGGGAAAAATCACCTTGCAGCGGCGATGGGCAACCGGCTGATGGCGAAGGGGAGCAGCGTGATTATCGTCACCGTGTCTGACGTCATGAGTGTGTTGCATGACAGCTACGACAACGGCCAGTCCGGGGAAAAATTTTTACAGGAGCTTTGCGGGGTTGATTTGCTGGTCCTGGATGAAATAGGCGTTCAGCGTGAGACGAAAAACGAGCAGGTGGTATTACACCAGATAATTGATCGCCGGACAGCATCACTGTGCAGTGTCGGGATGTTAACAAACCTGAATCATGCCGCAATGAGTACACTTCTTGGTGAGAGGATTATGGACCGCATGACCATGAACGGTGGTCGATGGGTGACGTTTAACTGGGATAGCTGGCGTCCAAATGTCAGCAATATGAGGGTTGTGAAGTAATTTTGTCCGGAGGAAATTTTAATGGAAACCGTATCTGACGCACTGAAAGCACTGAAAAAAGCCTCTTCACATGTGGTGGCAGCTCGCCTTGGAATCAGTCGTGAAGAGGCTGTCAACGAGCTGTGGGAACTCAAAAGAAATGGCGTCGTTGATAAAACTGGTCACACCTGGTTTCTGGCTGGCGAAGGTGAATCCCGGGTAACCGAAGAGCGGCCAGTAAAATCTGAAGCACAGGATATGCTGACCGGGGAGGTCGAACAAAAAGTTACCGCAGACATGATGATTGAGTTTATCGGTCAGGATGGGGCTAAAACGTGTGAGGAACTGGCGGGTAAGTTCGGTGTCAGTACTCGCAAGGTTGCTTCCACGCTGGCGGTGGTAACCGCAACGGGGCGGCTGGCACGCGTTAATCAGAACGGTAAATTTCGTTACTGCATGCCGGGCGATAATTTACCAGCAGAGCCGAAAGCCGCGCTGGTAACGGAAAGTGATGGTAAGGCCTTTCCTCAGCCAGCAGGTGCTGCGTTACCAGTCCGGGAAGCCGCAACACAGGAAGAAATTAAAACAGAAACTGTGGCGGACATTGTGCAGCCGTTGCCATCGTTTACCGAAACGCAAGCAGATGAGCTGATTTTTCCGTCCCTTCGCAGGGCAAACCTGGCGCTGCGCAGGGCGAAAAGTGATGTTCAGAAGTGGGAGCGAGTCTGCGCCGCGCTGCGGGAGCTGAACAAGCACCGGGATATTGTTCGACAGATTACTGATTCTTCCCGCCGTGTTGTATCGGAAAAGTGATTGCCGGAGGCGCTTATGGCAAAAGTATTTACACAGGAAGAGCGGGAAAAAATTAAAGGGCAGGTTGTTGAGCTAGTACGCCGGAGTGGGCGCGAGACGTTACGGCAACTGGAAGCCAAGACAGGTGCGACAAGATATCTGATGAGCGTTCTTGCCAGAGAGCTGGTTGCCAGTGGCGATGTATACAACTCTGGTTACGGGTTATTCCCATCTGAACAGGCTCGTAAGGACTGGCAAAACGCCCGCAAAAAACTATCGAGGGCAAAACTGAAGAAACCGGTTGTGGTTGATCCTGACCTTATCTGGTCATTACCAGACGGAGAAATACGCCGCTATGACAGGCAATTGAACATAATTTGTAGTGAGTGCCGTAACAGTGAAGTGATGCAGCGAGTTTTGATATTTTACACAGGAGTAATGATGGAATAGTGAAAATAATATGAAACCTTTGGATTCTGGTGTTTCAGTGGATGGGAAAAGAGCAGATACATAGAAAATGAATAGCAATAATTCACAGTCTGGATGTTGTTTGTATGCTTATAAAATGATCCTAGTATGCATTGCCGGAGTTGAATCAGCTCCAATGAAGAAACTGAGAGGAGTATTTAGAAGATAGCTAAATGGATGTAATTATTAGTATCTAAAAAATAGTATTTTTGAAATGGGTCTAAGAACACAACAATGTACAAATGAGAAGTTATCTTTTAATATGTTCAAAGACCCATTAGGATTGATATCAGTTATGTTAGCTAGATTGATAAAGTGATTACATATTTTCTGTTATATGCTGAAATGAATAATGCTATTCCAGAGTGCAGCAGAGAAAGTCTCCTGATGATTGAGCTCTGGAAATTGTACAATAGAAAAATTACTGTATTTTTCTGTCAAAATATTTCTCAAAACAGATTCCGCTTTGATGGCTTCAGGATATAAAGATGCGGAGTAATCAAGGCTAAGATTTCCGTTAAGCAAGCATATACTTTTAGTGTGCTTTGATTCTGATATATCATCTTTAATTATCTTGATGATTCTTTCATTCTGCCATAGAAGTGATGGTGCAGATATATAATAATAGTTAAAGCATGAATTATTTTTTAAGCAATCAAGCACAAAAATAGCACCTAGCGAGTGCCCCCATATACCGATTCTGGAACTGTTCGGAGCAATAGTACTAACCCATGGCATGATCTGAGTTAGTAATAATTCTCGGAAAGACTGGCTTCCTCCACCAGTAAAGTAGATCCATGCTGGTTTAGAGTTATCAACAATAGCATTTTCACCATCAGGAGTATAATCGTAAGCACGGCGATGAATGCTAAGGTTATTCCAAGATTCATAACCAAGTGTAACTAACACTGGTGGATTGGGTAGTGCATCAATAACAGGCAGAATATCAGAAATGTAATTGTTGGCACTATTCCCATCAAGTATATAAAGAGTTGCATTATTTTTTTTAATGTTTTTTGGAGTAAAAATACATATTTTATATTTGGTGTCATGGTTAATTGAGTTAAATATGCGTGTTTGACAATGAATGTCCATATGTTTAGTCATGCGTTCTCCCCATGAGCATTAAAGGATGCTTAAGATATGCTATGTCACTGATAAAAAATTTGTTGTGTGTGTTTAGTTATTTTATCTACCTCCATTATGATTTAAGACTGATATATGTTATCAGCAAAGGTACATCGTTATTATTTTACCTGTCAATACATTTGATATTGATTAGCGTTTACATCGCTTGCTTAGGAAATTGAAGGCAGGTAACTATCATGTCAATGAACTAACCCACAGTCTAACGTACTTCTTTCCCCAATCACCAACAACCAAATTCCTGTTATCACCACTGGGATTTTGGCGCAACTTCATGGTGCAGAGGTAAATAGCATCAAGCAAAATCTCTTTTTCCGTTGTTGTCCTTATGGGACGTCTGTCTTTCTGACCGATTTCATATTGGCGAGGTAATGGGAAGTTAAGTAGAATAGCTGCGGGTGCTTGAGGCTATCTGCCTCGGGCATGAACACCAACGGCAGATAGAGAAAAGCCCCAGTTAACATTACGCGTCCTGCAAGACGCTTAACATTAATCTGAGGCTCAATCTATGAACGGCAAATCTAGGTTAGCCTCTTACGTGCCGAAAGGCAAGGAGATGTATGGGTCCACCACATATTGCAATTTTTATTCTCTTTTAAAATATATTCCACGGGCGTCATTAGTGCGAGCGCCTTGTGGGGTCTTTTGCTGTTATA
>SFGN01000024.1 GCA_004556565.1 Lachnospiraceae bacterium
TCTTGGAGCGATGTCAAGGGTGTCGTACGGCTTGTGTAGTCTTACGATGTAACTGAATAATTTTTTGAAATTCGTGTCCAAAATATGTTGACTAGTGCAGGTGGAAATCCTGTCTGGAAAGGAATTAACCACTCTACCAGAAGTGAGTTTTGAGTTGCTGAAGGTAAACGTATGAAGTATCAGATGCAAGTGAATGATCTGCTGAACTGGTAAACCCGGCATCACAAAAGGCCAACATTGGCATAATTCTAAGTGGGAGCAGTTCATCGTAGTTCATGGTCATGGACTGATCGAAGAGCGTAATATCAATACTGGAGAAAAAGTAAGTTTTGAGGTTTCTGGGGATAAGATCGAAGCAATCTATATGATCCCTGGCTGGACTCACAACATCATCAATCTGTCTGATACAGATGATCTTGTTACAGTGATGACTTGCAATGAGATTTTTGAACCGGGTCATCCTAACACATTTTTTGAAAAAGTTTGATATTTTGGGCAGAAAAAATATTAGGGGTCTGACACCAACGTTGTCAACTTAAGAAAATATCGAATTGAATAGTAAAAGAAGCTTGGTGACAGGTTTGAAAAGTATTTTCGGGTGGATACTTATGTGCTTGTACCAGATTACAAAGAGTATTGGTGGCTTGAAGAAAAATGATGGGAGCACAAGAAGATAGCAGTGTAGCGAAATGAGATGTATTTTTCAATTACCTTCTGGTTGCCAATATCGTGTTGCTAATAATCGCAGGTGTGCTTGATTAACATAAAGAATTACTTAGATGAAAAGGGAAGTTGTGAAATGAAATGGATAGTGCTTTCTGATCTACATATGAATTTCAAAAATTGTACAACCAAAATTGTCCGACGAAAATTACTTGAAACAGTAAGAACGGAAAACAAAAAGGAGAAAATATCTTTTATACTCATTACTGGTGACTGCTTGCATCAGTATAAAGGAGATTTAAAAGAGATAAAAAATTTCATATTAGAGATTGCAAGAGTCTGTAAGTTGAAAAAAGATAGAGTTATTTTATGTCCTGGAAACCATGATATTAACAGAGAAGATGCAATGAGAAATAATGCAATCAAACTATATCGTGAAAATGGAAAAATTCCTGATTTGGAAACATGCTTAGAAGGATATGGACGGTTTAAAGAATTGTATGTCTTACTTTATGGAAATACCTATCAGCCGTTTCGGACAAAGAATATAGGATCTTTTAAAATAATTACAATAGATTCTTGTTTGTTATCTATGGATGATAGGGATTATGGTCATCTGACAGTGAATTTTCCACAATTGGCAGATCTTTCGGATGAAATCAAAAGAGATAAAAAAGTTAATATTGTGATTATGCACCATGGCGTGGAATGGCTGCAACCTGAGGAAGGACGGAGATTTCAACACTGGCTGGCAGACAACAATATAAAAATGGTATTTTGTGGGCATAACCACGCACCCGGTATGAATATATTAACAGAGGCTATTGACGATTTTGGAATATCCAGAGACGGTGTTCCACAGTTTACCTGCGGATGTGCACTTTCGGATAGTTATTCAAAACCTGTGTTTTTGATTGGTGATTACATGGATGAGGATTCAATGGAGATGAAGTTATATGAATATCGGGACAATTCCAGATGGGAAATTAGCAGCGGAGTTTTAAGAAGCTTTCCATCAGGAGTTTACCAAGAAAGTCTGACAAACGGATTGATTAAAAATACATACGATATTCCTAAAATTTATAACACAATATTCGATATCGGGGATGATGTTGTACGAGAGATCAGCACTAGTTGCAGACTTGACTTTTTTGGCTTGCGCGGAGGAACCTTTTTAAAGGGAAACTCTAAAATAGCGGATGCTTTGTATGAAAAAAATGCTAAGATTGCCTGTAGATTGTTAGTCTCTAATCCCTATAGTGTTAATATTGAAAAACGATTAAGGAGTGTACCGGAATATTCTTTGCAGTCAAAATTAGAAAAGCAATGGAAGACAAATTACCAGGATATAAAAAGGTTACGGGATAATTTCCCAGATATAGCATCGTGGAAGCTTCGGTTTCATGATCAGCCATTGCTTTTTCGATTTATTATGACAGATAATTATGTCTATTTTGGATATTATACAAGAGAACCGAGCTCAAGGTCACGTATGTATCGCTATACCAATCGATCTTCTATTTACAGAAGCCTTAAAGATTATTTTGATTCTGCATGGGAAAATGCAAATACAAATTTTTCTTCGGTAGTTCCGGATAGGTGCAGCTTTGTGCTGGACAGCTTTAATATGAAACCATCATTGGTAATAAATCTTGGTTCTAAGTGTAATATGCATTGCCGATATTGCCCTGAGGGTGGAGAAAATTTAAAGGATTGTTCTGCATTATGTGATATTACTCAGATAAAATATTTATTAACTGCTTATGCGGAATATTATAGGGAAAAACAATGGACAGAGAAAAAGGTTGTGAGAATCACTGGCGGTGAGCCTTTGTTATGTTTTAATTCATTATTGGAAATATTAAAACATATCAGGACAGAAAACTATGAAAAAATAGTTTTATGCACGAACGGACTTTTATTGAAGAAATGTTATGAGACTGCACCGGAAATATGGGACTCTGTAAAGAATAGCTTGCTGCTAAAAATCAGTTTAGATTCTTTGAAGCCGGAAATATTTGAAAACTTGACCGGAACAGATCAACTGCAGACAGTATTGGAAAATATCGCTTTTACAAAGGCGAAAGGATTTAAGATTGAATTGAATTTTGTTGCCACAAAGTGCAATGTGCAGGAGATTGAAACGGTTTATGCTTATGCGCAGCGTTTAAAACTTGTAGGGCTTAAAGTTCTTACGGTTAATGATTTTGGAGGGAGGGTTCCGGTGGATGATGTTGAATCGGAATTAAGTACACTAATTGATAAAATGCGGGGGAAAAATTATATAGAAACGGGACTTTATGTGCATAACAATAAGGGAATTCACATGAAACGATTTATTCATGACGGCTGTACATTAACAATTGTAGACCATATGAATAAAGAAAAGTCTGTCACGCCAAGGCGAACATACAGTGATGCATGTCAATTGTGCCAATATTATCCGGACTCTTATGAAGTTCAATCAGGAAAGAGTAAGCCGTGTGCTACAGGGATTATGAGTTTGACGATGAGAGCAGATGGCTTGTTGAGCTTTTGTCGCATGAAGGATACTGGTGAGCCTTATCTGTGTGGAAAAACATTGAAAGAAGTAAAAGAAATAGTGAAATTGCAGCTGAAAAAATTTGATAATTGTTATCATTATGAAATAGGAGAGAATAAATGAAAAGATACAAAATAGGATTCTTATCAGGTTTTTTTGATATTCTCCACGAGGGCCATATTGCAATTTTGAGATTGGCAAAGCAACAATGTGAGCAATTGATTGTTGCAGTTGGCACAGATGAATTCATGAGAGCCCGAAAAGGAAGAGAGTCTGTATTAAGTTACGATCAAAGAGTACAGATTATAAGCTCGATCAGATATGTAGATAAGGTTGTAGAAGAGAACAATCTGGATAAAATCGAGGCCTATAAAAAATATCACTTTGATGTAATGTTTGCAGGAGATGACCATAAGAATGAAGATACCTATATCAAGGATGCAGATACATTAAAAAGGGAATATGGTGTAGATACCATTTATATTGGTCGAAGTGATACGTCTTCCACTGCGTTAAGAAAGCGCACTTATGATATATGGAAAGAGTATGGGGCGTCTGATGTAACTGTCACTGCCCGCGAAAAATCATAATCATCGTTCCTGTCACCGCCCACGAAAAATGAGAATCATCTTTCCACGCTGAAGCCCCTGTGTCCCACAGATGAGTATTTGGGTATCCTACTTTTGAGAAAAAAGTATCCCACAAAATGCAATACTTCTCTTGCTATGAATGCGTGATAGTAGGTGTCAGACACAATTAAATTTTTATAAACAAACAAATCCGTTTTACAAATACTGAAGACGGTGTTATACTGTTGGAAAGTTGTAAGCTTACCTTGCAAAGGAAATAGGAATTCCACACCTATTGGCAGAAGGTATAACTGATTAGTCTTGGCTGGAATCACAATCCCTTCAGGTATGCCGGGGCGTACTTGAAAGGATTGCGACAGATGGAGGGAGAAGCAGCAGAATGAAGACAGTAAGTGATAGGATTTTTGAGTTGCTGAAAGAGAGAAAGATGACGCAGAAAGAATTTGCCCAGAGAACAGGGATAGCGGAGAGTTCGATCAGTGACTGGAAAAAGAAAAGAACAAATCCGGTATCGGATAAGATACTGATAATATGTGAGGTATTAGGTGTGACACCTTATGAATTATTATCAGGAGTGGAACATACGGGAAACAGGAGCAGGGAACATGACACCTATGTGATCAGCAAGGGGACAGATGTAGGCACGCTGGTCGAATCTTACCAGAAGCTTGCTCCGGATTTACAAAAGAGATTGCTTGGATATCTGGAGGCGTTAACTGAGATAAGATAATGTTTACACTAAAGATACGTATAAACGGAATAATTATGAAATAAGAGGTGGAGTATATCGGAAGAAAACAAAGGGAATGGTATCCGGGAGCGATAAACTATAGGTGTCAGACCCTCGGAAAATCCGATAAAGAAACTGACCAATAAATGAAAGTTTGATAAAAATTTTATAAAGCCCTTTTGGAAAAAAGTCGTGTGGTTGTTTTTGCTAATCTCATATGACTGAACATTGATTTACTTGATTGTCTCTGGAATGACCGTTAAAACGCACATGCAGGGTGTCATACACCAGAAACTGTGTCAGCGTATACGAATGATAATGTGAACGATTCGTTTCGCAAAGAGCCGGATGCGGGAAAGCCGCACGTCCGGAATTCTGTGAGGGGCGCACCACCATAAGGGGTGCGTCTACTCGACTAAAACCGAAAGATATAAAGTCGAAAGATATAGAGAAAATCTATTCTGTTTAAGGAAGCTGCTATTGCTATCCCCAATTTAATAGAATATGATTCTTCTGGTGGCTTTGTGTTGAAAAACGATGTTGTACAAGTGTATAAAAAGTTGGAAGGAATAGCACATATTGAGGAAGATGAGGTGCCAGGATGGAACAAAATAAGAGTATATCAGAAATTGACCAATATAGAATCCAGGAAATAATGAATGAAATAAGTGAATGTCGGGAGGATGAAAGAAATAGTCGGAATCAGATATTTACAATTTTGGCAATAGTAGCTGCATTTATTGCAGGAGTATTTACGCTACTCACAATTGTGAATGGGACTTCCCTGAACATGATTCCTGTTAACAGAGAGAGTTTGGCTTTGGCTGCAAATATATTATCTACATTATTATTGGGAGCAGCGGTGCCATGGATTGCAAATCTTGGTTTGTTATCGACATTTCGCCATTTTTATTTAATTGAGTTGGAAACACAGCTTTCAGACCTTCTGAATGATGATGCAAGAGAAATTTATCACTGGGAATCAATTAGTACTCCTGTGATAACTTTTAATGTAAAACATGTTTTGCCTGGTTATCCGATGCTTTATAGCTTAAATATGTTAATTAGTTTTATTTCTATCCTGACTCTGGCAATTGCTTATATATTGTTCGTTCAGTTATTTGCCAAGAATTTCAGCCTGTTTAATATCATTATGGCAGTGTGGTTTTGGACTGTATTTCTTGTTGTGGTTTTTACAATGGGAGCTGCTTCAATTAAGTCAGAATATATATATCATAAGGCAAAAGAATTTGCAAAAAAAAGAAAAAGTCTAGATAAACAGGATATAAAATATGGTGAAATGGAAAAAAAGATGGGAATCCTTCGTTTTATTCTGTTTTTTCTATATCCGAGGATTGCTGACGTTCAGAAGAATGCCTTTTTCATTATTGGTTTTTTGATTGGAATAGTATATTTTAATATAGAAGGGCTAACAGGTTTTGACTTGAGAAATGCTTTTTATCGAGCAGCCTATGTTTGGTTTATCCTGGATTTCCTGGTATATCAGGCAAGATATCTTTGGAATGATTTAAGGGGGCTTGAATTTGACAGTATCCATCCTGAGAAGGGAAAAAGAAAACGTCTTCCGGTTGAAGTGTTCGGAGATAAGGCGGCTATAGTATTGGCTTCCGTCATAATAGTGTTTCGTTTGGTGGCGGCATTTGTTCTGATTAATGAATATGGAGGTGCACTGAAAGTACCGTTAACACTGGGCGTAGTAAAGATTCTTTTGATTGCTGCTTTATACGAATATGAAAAAACGAAAAATAATGCTTTTACTATTTTTGCTCTGGTTCCATGGGGGTATCCCATTCGGCTTTTTTTGGGAATTATAAGTGCATGGCCGCAGATTTTACAGTATCTGATAAGTGATTTGCCACATATGTTGGTTTTATTATTACTATTATTTGCAACGACAGCATTTGGAGAAGTATTTGTTTCTTTGACATGGTGTTTAGATGCTGTTTTTTTAGTACAGAGTGGAACGGAAGTTAAAAAAGCGCATTATCATGTTTTATGTAATCAAGTGCCGGATTATTGCAAAGGAAACGACTATCCTCTTATCTGTAAAGATCGTTGGGGGACAATCTGGAATAAATATTTTTGTTTTACTGTTTTCTTTCTTCAATTGGCGTGCGTTATTATCATTTCGCCTGTACTGGGAAAATGGCCCATAATGATTTCTATTTTATCAGGAATCATTACAGTTTTCATCTCATTTCAAATTAGAAAAAGAGGGGGAAGAGCAGTTAAGTGTGGAAATATTTTACTTTTTCTGTTTTCTGTTTTGGAATGTATTTATGTGTATAAGTGTGGAATCATTACGGATTTTATTTTGTATGTGGTATTAATAATGTTGAGGATAGGTTACTCGATGGTTTATCAGATGTTTCGTCACTCAAATTATCTGGAATTAGTGAATTTTAGTGTGGTACTCAAAAACAGGATTAAAAGTGCAATTTCATGGTTATTAATGTCTCTGTTGGGGGTAAATGCATATAGTAGATTATTTAGGTAAATGGAAAATGATATAGAAAAATTTTAGAGGAACAAGAAAATGTCAGCTTTTGACTATCAACCGAGGCTGGACCACATTGGTGTCTGACACCAGAAACAGCAAATATGATTATTACTGACCTGACCGTTGGTAAAAATCTAAAGAATACAATAGGTATCTAAAATGAATGTTAAAGGCACAAAGAAGAAAAATCAAGTAGTTACAGCAAATTATTTTTAACAGCAGTAGCTTTTGAAAAAAGCGGAGGTGATTAAGAAAAATCTCACAGCTTCAACCTGACGTGAGTTGGAGACCAATGGTAAGTTCGATAAAAATGAAAAACTCTCCTTTATCAGTGATGACATGCTTATCTTAGGATGCGATGTAGGCAGTGAAACATACTATATGAGAGAAATGGATACCGGAGGAAGGGAACTCAGTAAGTCCGGATGGTAGGTGTCAGACACAATTAAATTTTTATAAACAAACAAACCCTGTGTGTTAGGATAGATGTCAGTGAAAGATAAAAGTTTTTGTCACGTACCCGGGGTCAGGCACCAGAAACTGCAAATAAAAGTTTTGTGAAAATTCTATAAAACTAAACAAGGACAGAAGCCAGTGGTAATTGTTAATTTTGCTTTATTGTTCATTTATGCAAAAAATACCGGCGGATATTTAGATTTCCTTACTTCTCATATAAAAATAAGAATTGATAAAAAATTATGTGTTGGAGTATGGACAGACACAGGACAGACACAGGACGGTCACAGCACACAGTGAGCCAAGGGTAATAGTACCAGTATGTAGCCTTCTTTTTCGGTGGATATGATGAATTGCTATTTTCGGAAATAGTGATATGAAAGATTTTGTGAAAAGTCTTGTTCTTGATTTTCCGGGTTCTTTCGGAAATAATGTTAGATTTGGGTGACTCCATGGTTAATATAACCGTGGAGTATTTTTATTGGAGGCTTCCAGAACGGTACGAGGGAGAAAAGTTGGAACTTCTGGCTTCGTGGCATGATGACCTTAAAGCTGAAATTGAGCGTCGTGCGAACGACCGGAATCAATCCTATGTTAATTGTCAAGGTCAAGGTGCTCCGGCTGCTCAAAAGTAGCCGGGTATTTTTTTGTCAACGGTGAAAATTAAGCACTTACGTCGAATTCCACAGTTTTGAAGAAATGGGAAGGGTACTTATTAAAATTAGAAGAACTGAAAATGTTAGTGTATGATTAGCAGGAGGAAAATGAAGAGGGGGCACACGGATGAAGAATAATGAATCCTTGAAAAAAGTTGTGAAAATAATAATTTGGAGTATAGTGATGATGTTGTTGGTCCAAATTATAAGAACAATAAGATCTCATGTGATGTATGGAGCATATACCAATGACTCATGGGAATTGGTCTGGCCCGTGTTGGTATCCACTCTTATTGCAGTTTTTGGAACGCTGGTTACCAGTTATGTGTTTTTGAAAGATGCTCTTGATAGAACTATTGATGAAAAACCGCATTATGCGAAGGTGATCGAACGGTACAGACAGGAAAAGATTAATGCATTGATGTGGTATTCCATTGTGTTTATAGGGGTGTCCTGTTACCTGATATTGTTCCAGAGTGCTGTAGAAATGGAGAAGCCTTATAACTGCTTATTGTATATTGGCATTTTGGTGGTTGCCTGTCTGCTGGTGTTTTCCGTACATTTTCTATATCAATGCATAAATATAGACAGAACTATTTATAAGAGTGCACAGGAAACGTTAGCAGAGCTGGATATAAAGATCCAAGAACAATGGATGCAGATGAATACAGAATGGAAAGAGTTTATTGATCGTTATGTAAAAGAAAGGGATGAATCCATACAGGCTTTTCTGGAAGTAGAAGCTGAAGAAGCGGAGGAAATTGATGAACGCAAATTTATTGTAAAGTTTTCGGAGTGGGAAAAGTTTATACTGGCATTTATAGACAGGACATCTGAGTTTCAGAGTGGGCAATCGGCGGAGGAGAGAATCCTGATTGCAACCGGATATATCGATAAACTTGGAGTGATTCAAGAAGTAGAACAGGTTGATGCGAAAGAACACGGCTGGAAACAATATGCATATGTAGATATACAACGATATAAGGAATGGATGAAAGATAAGATGAGCATGGATGATTTCCTTAAAATTTATCGCTATTTATCTGATTATCGGGATGCTTTGCAGGTGTCTATGGATAAAAGAGTATTCTTTATGGGCGGACAAATGAAAAAGAGAGAAAGGGAGGCAGACATTCTTTATCTGTTTTTTCTGCTGCGGTTTTATAGTTCTTTGAAATGTCTGGTTACCATTCCCCGGGTTGAATTGTTTTATCCTGCAGTAAGGATGCATAATGTGGATTTTTATAATGTCAGATTTGAAAATACGTCTTTTCGTGCGTCATCTTTTTCGGGAGTTGTGTTCACGAGAATTAATATGGTGGGAAGCAATATGGCGCTTTCAAAGTTTACGGATTGTAATTTTTATAATGCAGACATACGAGACTGTTCACTGGGAAATTCCCGGTTTGAGAAGAGTCTGATGTCTGAGATGATTTTATCATATGTGGATGTGACCGGATCGGAATTTGATCATATTGATCTGGAAGGAAGTACTTTTGTTGATGCAGTTATTGGTAATGTTGAATTCCGTGGGTGTTCGTTTCGCTATACAAGTTTTATCAACTGTAAATTGAGTCAGGTGAACTTCGAAAAGGTGAGTGGCAGATGCTTCATACATTGTAGTTTTGAACGGTCAATTATGTCAGGCGTATCTTTTCATCAGGAGTGTAATGAATTACAGATACCGGAACAGTATCTGTCATGCAATGAGAATTATTTTCAAAATCTGGAAGTTGAGAGTCAGAATAATGGAAGAAGGCAGAGAAAGAATCCGGATATATGGGAAGGATTGAAGGTGTTTGCCCGTTCCAACCTGGATATGCGTGCTTCCTTTTTTGAAAAAGTGTCTGCTGAGAACATAGAATTCCATAATATGGCACTGGATTCCAGTGTTTTTTCTGGTGCGGATATGCAGAAAAGCTGCTGGAAGAACGTATATATGGAAGGGTGCGTGATGGGAGGGATAAATCTTACGGAAGCCCGGATTACATATGTAGACATGGAGAGCTGTGCAATGACAGATGCAGTCTTGTATAAGACAAAATTCCGCCTGGTAAATCTGCAAAATTCTGGCTTGGCAGGATGTCATGCTTCGGAGAGTGAGTGGAAATGCTGTATTCTTGATAAAAGTGATGTAAGTAGGATTGATTTGACGAAATCGAAGGTGGAATATTCTTCTTTTCGTGATACAATAATAACAGGGGCCGAACTTACAAATGCATGTTTTAAGGAAGTGATATTCGAAAACTCAAATGGACAGGGGCTCTTGTCCAGCTACAGTTATTTTGAAAAATGTTGTTTTGTCAATGCCTTTCTTCCCGAAGCCAATTTTAACTATACATATTTTGTGGAATGTAATCTGAAGTTGGCGAGTCTGGCGGGAAGTACGATTGCAGAAGCAGGGTTCGAAGCATGCGATTTTGAAAACAGTAACTTTAGAAACTGTTGTTTTATCAAAGTATCTTTTAGAAACAGCAGAAATGTATGTCCGGAGATTTTTGAAGACAGTATGTTTATAAATTGCCTATTTGAAGGCGGAGATGAGGAATGGGGAAGCATTATTACGGGAAATATGTAGACTTGTTTGAACTATCGATGAAAATGTTGTTCGTGGAAAAGGGATATGGAGAGATTCCCCATCTTGATGCTATGGGGAAGAGATGTTTTGCCTTTCAGAATGGATATGTCCGTGGAGGGTATTATGTGCCTGTTGCAGATGTTGAAACATCAGTACAGATGATTGCAAAGTACATGGGGATTGGAGACAGATTGAAGTCCTGGAAGCCAAAAAGTATAGAAGAGCTGGGAAAATATGCAGAAGAAGGTATCGTATATGGACCGATTGGAAATGAAATCGCAATCCGACGTTTGAAAAATATATATTATTATGGAGATAATAGATATATCTATTTAAAGAGGGATTCTTCTGGGAAATATATTCTGTCAGATCCGGATGGTTTTCCTGCATTGTACTATACAGGGGCAGAGCTGGAGAATTTGCTTTATGAAGAATGCGGAGTGGCAGTCCGGCTGCAGAAATGTGAAAATGGTTATCAGAATGTATTTGAACTCGAACGGATATGGGAAGATGGGTGGCAGTTTCACCGAGAGTCTGTGGGACGAGTGGAAAAACTGACACAGTACCTGAAAGCATTTGAGGGGTATGATGGCTCTTCGGGGGCGCGGGTTGCTCTTTGGACCGGAGTTCAGAATTTTCTTCAGCATACAGAGAAGATATGGAATCTTAAAGAAGAAATAAAGGCTACAGTAAAGAAAAGCGGCAGATTGTTGGGATTACAGAGCGATATGATTAGGGCGGCAGAGGAAGGAAAGGCAGGATTATTGCCGGCGATAGAGACTGCTATATGGAAGGAACTTCAAGATGAAATATAATTTTTTAAAACATAACCCGCATGACGAAATATTTACGTATGATGCGATAAATGAACTGGATAAACGTTATTCACTTCCTCTGTATATTTATGATGGAGGGGCTGCTGCAGATAATGCCATGGAGATAAAAGAGATTCTTGGAAATAAGGTGCGCCTTTGTTATTCTGTGAAGGCAAATTATTTTATTGCGGAAGCTTTGGACAATACAGTAGATATGTTTGAAGTGTGTACAGGCGGAGAACTGGAATATTGCCTCCGCAACAACATATCTGGGGATAAATTGGTATATAATGGAGTGTGGAAGTCAGAGCAGGATTTACAGTGTGCACTGGAAGCGGGAGTGAACAAACTGGTTCTGGATTCTGTCGAACAGGCACAGCAGTTACAGGATGTTGCCAAAGAACCTGTGAAAGTTTTTCTCCGGCTAAGCAGTGGAAATCAGTTTGGAATGAGTCTGGAAGAAATCGTGAAGATTGAAGAGGACAGGAGCAGATATTCCAGGCTGGATATACAGGGAATCCATTATTATGCCGGAACGCAGAGAAGTTGTGTGAGGCAGGTAAAGGAGGATATACAGATATTGACCGAAGCTTTGGAGTACCTGCAAAGCAGAGGAATCAGAATTGAAGAAATACAGATGGGAGGCGGCCTTGGTGTTCCGTTGTATGTGTGTGACAACGTTCGGGAATATGAAGAGACGGCAGACTATCTGTTTACATTTATACAGACGCTCTCCGGGAGATATAATGTGACTTACGAGTGCGGTCGTGTAATTGTTGCCAATGCAGGAAAGTATATCACACAGATATTTGAGAAAAAAAGAAGAAAAAACCGGGAAATACTTTTAGTCAAGGGTGGAAGCCATCATCTTCGGTATTATGGAAATGTTGTGGGACAAAGACAGCCGTTTATCGATAGTGTCAGGAGAAATATAAGTACGGAAGAGTGCAGATACATGATATGTGGTTCGTTGTGTTCGGCAGGAGATATTCTTTCCATGACATATACACAAAAGCGTATTGAGAAAGGTGACTATATGATATTTTACAATGCAGGTGCGTATTCTCTGCAGGAAGCTTCGAGTCTCTTTTTAACTATGGAAATGCCCTGTGTTTTAGTATATAATAAGAACATTAATAATCAAAAATTAGTGGAGATAGGATGGACGTACAGTGACAGACGAATTGTTTGATAAGGTGGCAGATAGTGTTATGGCTGTTTGCCGGAAGAATGACAGGATTCCGGATAAAACATTTACAGCAGATATGCATTTACGAGATGATATAGGGCTGGATTCCATTGATCTGGTGATTCTGCAGATAAATATTGAAGATAGATTTCATGTCCGGTTTGATCCTCTGAAAGATGATTTTTCGGAGATTTTTTGTAGTATCGGAACATTATGTGAATTCCTGGATAAGAAAACTGGTGGGGAATATGGCGAATAACAATGATAATCAGGTTTTAAAAAGAATAACCAGACAGATATATGATCAGCGGCCGATAATGCCATCGGACAGGAGGACGCATTATCGGATTGAGAGGGCGAATGGCGGTTTTTTGTGTGATTTGTGGTTTCTTACAAGAGGATGCATACATGATGCATCCGGCGGATGTACGATGTGTAATTATGGAAAAGGAAGCACAGAAGTATCACAGGATAAGATTTTGGATGAATTACAGAAGATCGTTAAAAAACTTCCGTGGGCATTTGAGGATTTTCTGCTTACTCCGAGCGGAAGCATGCTGGATACGAGGGAAGTACCCTATGAGATGCGAGATTCTTTGAAAAAGATTCTTAAGGATATAAAGGCAAAAAGATTTATTATTGAAACAAGAGCGGATACTGTAACGGAGGGAAATATAGATTTTTTGAAAAATATACTTCCGGAAGCTGAAAAATACATAGAGATAGGTTACGAATCGGGTAATAACTGGATTTTGAGAAATTGTATTAACAAAGGAACAGATACTGAAACTTTTGAAAAGGCAGTGAAGATTGCTCATGAAGCGGGAGTAAAGGTAACAGCAAATGTTGCTGCCGGGATTCCATTTTTAAGTGAAAGGGCAGCGATTCGAGAGGCAGTTTTTTCCGTGAACAAGGCTTTTGAGCAGGGGGCAGACAGCGTGGTGCTGTTTCCGTATCATGTAAAGCGTGGGACTTTGCTGGAGGTGTTGTACAGGCATCAATGGTATCAGTGTATTTCATTGTGGTCATTGGTAGACATTCTTATGAGAGTTCCTGAAAGTAGGCTGGATCAGATACAGATATCCTGGTATAAAGATTATTTTGGAGAGGAACAATCAAATATTTTTGTGTCTGCTACGACTTGTCAAAATTGCAGGCAGGATATTGTGGATCTTCTGGACAAATACAGGGAACATCCTTCTGTAGAGAGCCTCAGGAGACTGTCGGAATATGAATGTGAATGTAAGCGGAGTTGGCAGGAAAATCTGGAAGAACAAAGCGAAGGTATAGAATATGATAAAATAGAAATAATCTACCGGCGTTTGGCAGCCGAATATCATATTGAGGATGAAGTTCTCGAAAAAGAGCTACAATTTATGAAAAGGACAATAAGAGGGTGACGGTGATGTTGATGAATGCCGAGATAACGAGAATTGAAAATTTTATAAAGAATTATGTAAGGGAAGAGGAAAAGGTAGTAATCATGGTCTCTGGAGGGCTTGATTCGGATGTGACAGCAAGATTGTGCTGCAGAGCACTGGGGAGAGAAAGAATCAGGCTTTGCATGGTTATTCAGTCAGAGATGGAACAGAAATTTCATAAGCAGGCGGTAGAGTTGGCACAGGATCTGGGGGTCAGGCTTGCAGAGGTACATTTGGAGAATATTAACAGAGTGCTGACAGGGGCACTTGAACAAGGAGAACCGGAGGTGTTTCGGCTTAATACTCTTCTTGATCCGGCAAAGGCAAAATGTTCTCTTCGTTCGGCGGTAATTTCCTGTTACCAGGATAAGGGATATATTATAGCAGGGACAACTAACAAGACGGAAAAGCTGTTAGGTTTTTTCCTGACATTTGGAGATAATTTGGCCAACTTTAAACCACTGGCACATTTGTATAGGACGCAGGTCATCAAGATTGCAGAGAAAATAGGCACTGCACCCGATGTAATCCGCCAGGAAGCTTCAGCAGGATTTTGGGAGGGGCAGACAGATGCAGAAGATTTGGCGTACTGGATCATCAATCGGGGACCGATATTGACACCGCGAGAATTTTCGGATGAAGAGATTGCTCTTGCACAGGCGATGATTCCGGAGTTGACGCCGGATAACATAGATGCTGTATTGGCTATGTATGAAGCAGATGAGGGAGTAGAGGCAACAATGGGGAAAACAAGAGTGTCAAAGGCAGTAGTAGAAGGGCTCTTTAATGTTGCTGATAAAGCACCGGTATATAAGACCAGAAGGATTATGGTTGAGATGGAGGAAGGCTGGTAAAATGCTGTATTCAGCTTTGATAGAGGAAAAACTCAATCGTGATAAGATGATTTTGACAGATGATAAGAACGGTTATACATACAGGCAGCTCCATGCGAAAGCGATGGGGCTGTTGAAATATATGCGTGATAGGGGTATTGCTCAGGGAGATCGGGTGTTGATTAGAAATCATAATGATGTCGGAACAGTGGAGGCAATTCTGGCCTGTTTGGCCGGAGGATTTATATTTGTTCTGGTCTCATCAAAGTGTGGGCCGGAAGAGACAAGATATATTGAGGAGGATTGTTCCGCAGTATTATTTCTGGATCTTCAAACAGAGGATTGCCTGAAGAAGGAAGGCGGCAGATATGGAAATATCAGGAGAGAAAAGATATCGGAATCAGCAGAAGCCTGTATTATTTATACATCTGGGACAGAAGGGATAAAAAAAGGGATATTGGTCTGTCAGAAGCAGATAATATTTTGCTGCAATGCGATTTTAGCCAGGCTTAAATATAAAGAATCTGACAGAGTTCTGTGCGGTCTTCCTCTGGAATTTGATTATGGACTTTATCAGATTTTCCTGTCGTTTATTAGTGGGGCAAAGGTATATCTTGTGGAAGGAAATCTGATTCAGGCAATTCCCGGATATTTGAATAAATGGAACATAACAATCTATCCGGCAATTCCTTCAGTGGTCAATCTTCTGTTGAAACTGAAATTTCTTCGTGAGAGAGAACTTCCGAATCTAAGATACATAACATTTACCGGTGAATACTTGCCGGTAGAACAGATAAGTGAAATTAAACGGGTTTTGCCTTCTGTAAAGATAATTCCTATGTATGGAATTACAGAGTGTAAGAGGATTTCTATCATGCCAGAGGATAGAGAGGATAAGATTATGGGAGGCTCATGTGGATTACCGTTGGACGGAATAAAGGTATATCTTGAGGGGAAAGATCCGGAGACAGGCATTGGGGAGCTGGTTGTGGAAGGCTCTAATGTAATGGAAGGATATTGGAATCGGGAAGCAGGTGGATTTGGAGTAAACCAGGAAACTGGAGGTAGGACATTTTGCACGGGTGATTTGTTAGCAATGGATGAGGAAGGCTTTTTATATTTTCATGGTCGTAGGAATGGGTTTATTAAGGTGCGTGGACACAGATTCAGTGAAATAGAAATAGAATCCCTGGTGAGTGTGGCAGAAGGTGTGCTGGAGTGTGCAGTGATAGGAATGCAGAGTGAATTTTATGGGGAAAAGATTGCTATTTGCGTATATGCGGCGGAAGAGACAGCCAAAATCAGCGTGAGACAGATTATGGAAGAGAATCCGATTTACAGAAACTCTTATGAAGTATATTTATTTGAACGTCCGCTTCCCAGAAATGGCAATGGAAAGATAGACAAACAAAGATTAGGAAAAATGATTTATGATGGAAGAAATGATTTTTTTCGGAAATGAAATATGTTGTGGAACATATGCATTCTTAAATACAATTCAGGAGGATACTATAGATTATAAGCTGTTTGAGATAACGACTACCGTTCCGTTTGGAATTAAGCATCAACGTGAAATGGATTTCAGCCGTTTGCTGACAACATTTTGTGATCCTAATGAGGGCGTGGATAAGGCGGCAGCTCTATGGGGGTATCGGCAGGAAAAGAAGATATTTGAGGACGAAAGAGAGGCTGCAGCGTATATCGGAGAAGAAAGCTACAGACATCGATGTATGGTCGGACCATTGGATATGGGGAAGCTTGAATACCTGTTAATCCCGAATTTGTATACGAATATGGATCACTATATTACCGTGTTCCGTGAAGGCGGAGAGTTGTTTTGTGTGGATTCTGAAGGGATTCCGGCAAGAAGGATTTCTTTAGAGGAATTGAAGACATGGATGTGTGTAAAGAAGCTGCCGGAGGCAAAGGGACATATTGCAGTAAGAACCTTTGAAAGGGAAGAAGGGTTTGTTAGAGAAAAAAGGGATGAGCAAGTTTTGCTTCGGTCTATAAGTGCAATTGCGGGGAATATAAGGAAAGCCGAGGAAGCAAAACAGGGAAGCAGGGCTGTAAAGGCATGTTGGGATTGGTTGGGAGAACAGCCGATGAATAGATGGAGATTATCTTTTTTATATGATATCAGTTTCCTGATTCAACGAAAGTTTCTCCAGAATTACTGGAAAGAACTCTTGTGGAAATTTGATATATTGAAAAAGGGTACTATCTATGAGATAGGAGATATTGTTGAGAGACAGATTGATTTGTTGAGTGATATGTTCAGATTTCTTCGAAGTGATAATAGAGTATATCAGGAAAACTTTATTCGATTGGCTGAATTGGAAAGGGAATTCTATAATACAATGGAGAAAGTTGGAAAAACGGATGTTTCAGGCGCCTGACACAATTAAATCTCAATAGTAAGTAAACTGAGGTGAAAATTCCACCAAAGAATACGTATAAGCGAAATAATTATGAAATAAGAGGCGTGAATATAGGAAGAAAACAAAGAGAAAGGTACCCGGGAGCGACATATTATTTGATGATAAAAATTATCATTTACACTTATTGACACTTGTTATCGGTAAGTATATACTAACTACTGTAGTAAATGATATTTAATGTGTGTTCTAAACGAAAGCAGGTGGAGTATGATGCCTCTGGCAATGGCCGAAGCCGGACGGGAAATCCGGATCAGAAAGATTGGCGGAAAGGATGAAACCAGACGCTTTTTGGAGAGCCTGGGATTTGTGAACGGCGGATTTGTCACCGTCGTGTCGGAAATCAATGGAAATCTGATTGTGAAAGTGAAAGATTCACGCGTGGCAATCAGCAAGGAAATGGCGAGTAAAATCATGGTATAAGGAGGAGCGGCATGGCAACATTAAAAGAAGCAAAATGCGGGCAGACCGTAAAGGTTGTGAAGATTCATGGAGAGGGTGCTGTAAAACGCAGGATCATGGACATGGGAATCACAAAAAACACTGAGATCTACATACGAAAGGTAGCACCGCTCGGGGACCCGGTAGAGGTAACGGTCAGAGGGTATGAACTGTCCCTGCGGAAAGCGGATGCGGAAATGGTTGAAGTGCAGTAGAAGCGTAGTAATGAAAGGAATGTAATAACAGATTATTTTTTTTGACGGCGGGTTAGGTTAAACTAATTTGCGCCGCAGACGGATTATCGGGAAGTGAGGGTTAATATGAAGGTTAAAATTGCGCTTGCAGGAAATCCGAACAGTGGTAAAACAACACTGTTCAATGCACTGACCGGCTCAAACCAGTTCGTAGGAAACTGGCCGGGAGTAACGGTTGAAAAAAAAGAAGGAAAAATTAAGGGATATACAACGAAGGGAGACGAAGCTGTTCTTGTGGACCTTCCGGGTATTTATTCTCTGTCGCCATATACATTGGAGGAAGTGGTGTCCAGAAATTTTCTGATCGGTGAGAAACCGGATGCCATTATCAATATCATTGACGGTACAAACCTGGAAAGAAACCTGTATCTTACAACACAGCTTACAGAGCTTGGGATACCGGTGATTATTGCGGTAAATATGATGGATCTGGTGAAAAAGAACGGTGAGGAACTTGATACGGAACGTCTCGGCAAGGATACCGGATGTAAAGTGGTAGAAATATCCGCGCTGAAGGGCGAGGGGATCGATCAGCTTGCTCAGCGTGCGGTGGCGATTGCAAAGAGCGGGAAAAAGAGTCAGCCGTCACACCGTTTTGAAGGATGTGTGGAACATGCACTTGCCCACATTGAAGAGGCTGTTGACGGGCTTGTGGAACCGAGCATGGAACGCTGGTATGCGGTGAAGCTTTTTGAACGTGATGAGAAGGTACAGGAAAGCCTGAATCTTGCTCCGGAACTGCTGAGTCATATTGAGCAGGATATCGTGAACTGTGAAAAGGAAATGGATGATGATGCGGAAAGTATCATTACCGGAGAACGTTATAATTATATCGGAAGCATTATCGGGGATTGTTATAAGAAACGTGTGAAGAAGCAGATGTCAGTGTCCGATAAGATCGACAGCATCGTGACGAACCGTTTTCTTGCGCTGCCTATTTTTGCAGTCGTTATGTTTATCGTATATTATGTTTCTGTTACGACAGTCGGAAGTATCCTCACGGACTGGACAAATGACACATTATTTAGAGAATGGATCATTCCGGGAGCACAGGGGGCGCTGGAATCCATCGGGTGTGCACCGTGGCTGACCGGTCTTCTGGTCGACGGTATCATAAGCGGTGTGGGTGCCGTGCTCGGATTTGTTCCGCAGATGCTGGTACTGTTCCTCTTCCTTGCTTTCCTGGAAGGATGCGGATACATGGCGCGTATCGCATTTATCATGGACCGTATTTTCCGTAAATTCGGTCTGTCCGGTAAATCTTTCATCCCTATGCTTATCGGTACAGGCTGTGGAGTTCCGGGGGTCATGGCCTCCAGAACGATTGAAAATGACAGAGACCGTAAGATGACGATTATGACAACCACATTTATCCCTTGCGGTGCAAAACTTCCGATTATTGCCCTGATCGCAGGCGCTCTGTTTGACGGTGCTGCCTGGGTGGCTCCAAGTGCATATTTCGTAGGTATCGCAGCAATTATCTGCTCCGGTATCATCTTGAAGAAGACAAAAATGTTTGCAGGTGATCCGGCTCCGTTTGTTATGGAGCTTCCGGCATACCACCTTCCGACCATGGGAAATGTACTCAGAAGCACATGGGAGCGCGGCTGGTCCTTCATTAAGAAAGCCGGAACAATCATCCTTCTTTCTACCATCTTTGTATGGTTTGCACAGGGATTTGGATTTGAAGGCGGACACTTCGGAATGGTGGAGGATATGGAAAACAGTATCCTCGCAGCAATCGGCTCTGCAATCGCATGGATTTTCACTCCGCTCGGATGGGGAGAATGGAAAGCAGCAGTGGCAGCAATTACCGGACTGGTGGCAAAGGAAAACGTAGTCGGTACATTTGGTATCCTGTATGGATTTGGAGAAGTAGCAGAAGACGGAGCGGAAATCTGGGGAACGCTTGCGGGAGCAATGACACAGACGGCAGCATATTCTTTCCTCGTATTCAATCTGCTGTGCGCACCTTGCTTCGCTGCAATGGGAGCAATCAAACGAGAGATGAACAATGCAAAATGGTTCTGGTTCGCAATCGGATATCAGACATTGCTTGCATATGTGGTTTCGCTTTGTGTATACCAGATCGGAACACTGGTGACAACAGGAGCATTCGGAATCGGAACAATTGCGGCATTTGTACTTATAATTGTTTTCATTTATCTGTTGTTCCGTCCATATAAAGAAGGAAAGAGTGTGACTGTGCCAAAGAGTATTTCAGGAAAAATAAAAGCATAGTCAGGAAATATGTAACAGATGAAAGACAGGGGTATCAACAGGAGGTGCAAAATTTATGGGAACAGCAGTTGTGCTACTTGCACTTGCAGGAGTTGTGGGACTTATCATCCGGAGCATGGTAAAGGATAAAAAAGCCGGGAAATCTTTACAGTGCGGACAGGATTGTAAACACTGCAGCGGCAGATGTCATTAACAGTTCAGGTACATGCAATGAACAAAGAAGGTAAATTGCCCGGTATAGGAAAAGAAATGATGGAATTTCGGCAGTATCAGCCGGGAAGTATGCAAAAAGATGTGATTATCAGACGACTTAAAGAAAACGGCTTCCGGATCACAAGACAGCGGAAACTGCTGATAGATATCATTTTAGAAGAAAAATGTACCTGCTGTAAGGAAATATATATCCTTGCGTCTAAAAAGGATCCGGGAATCGGGACAGCGACGGTATACCGTACCGTCGATGCCCTGGAGCAGATCGGAGCCCTCAAACGTAAAACTACATTGCAGCTCTTCGGTCAGGAACGGACAGCGTGCAGAAAATGCCTGGTGGAGCTGGAGGACAATTCTACCGTTGAGCTTGATTGTGAAGCGATGGAAAAAGTGATTGAAAAAGGGTTGAAACATTGCGGCTATTCAGACGGAAAACGTGTGAAGGGAATCCGGATGATGAATTGCCTGAAGGAAGATTGATTTCAGCAAGACTGGTTTCAGCCGGATTACAGAGGCATCTGCATTTCGCTGTGCCTGTTGTTAAAGCGCAAGAAATGTTATTGATAACTCCTGTTCTATTTAGTATACTAAATAGAACAGGAGTTTATTATGGCGAGAGAAAATAAAAAAGTAGCGGTTGCTGTTCTGCACAGAGAGTAGGTTCTGCAGGCTGGACGGGAGCAACCGGAACAAACGGCAAAAGCGTTAGTATACCGATGTAAGGCTTGAAATCCTGAGAGGGTACTATTGTATTCTAAACAAAAACAAAAATTTCAACAAAGCAGTCCTGGATTTTAGTAGAAATAAAATAGTTTAAATAGATATTCTGCGTGGTCGTTACGCTGGTTTTCCTATAATGAAAAACTGGTGTTTTTTTGCTTATGGCCGAGTGAAAAAGCATTTCGAAGAAATGTTGAGACATTTGTTAACTTGTTAATCTGAGACATTTGTTTATAATAATAAGAAAGTATACACTGGCTGAAAGACATTTAAAAAAGGCAGGGGGAGAGATTGACATCATGGTGAGGGAATTGGGGAAACCCGTATATATAAAAGCAATATTACTATTAGTTTTTTTTTCTTTTGTTTTTTTAGGTGCGGAGTATTTGTTTGATAATATGATGGCATATGTGACGGACTCGGGCAGTGTTGTCAGAGCGCAGGGCTATATACTGGGTGTAAGCGTCATAGGTTTTTTGCTTTATCCCGCAGCAAACCGGTTTATTAAAAAGAATAATAGAATGCAAATGTTGTTTGCTTTGACGTTGATGGCAGTTGTATGTTTGTTTGCAGTTCAGCAGCACATTTCTTATAGTATGATTTTGATTCCGGGAATGGTTCTCTTCCTGATTCTGGGATTTTGCGGAAGTGCAGTTCACTATATGGCAGTATGCATGATTCCAGGTGGGAAATATCTGGCACGGATGGCCGGTATTTCGTATGCTTTTGGAATTTTGCTGCAGTTTTTGAATAACAATCTGATAAATGTAGAGCTTGTGGAGGCGATGATTCTTTCTATTTTCCTGTCGGCCATCGTTGTTTTAGTATTCCAGACGGAAAAGGAACTGGAAGGGAAAGAAGAAGCGAAAGAGGGCATTCCGGAAGAGAATCCGAAAGAAGAAAGTAAGCTTCCGGTGACTGCGGGAATTATATTTGCAGTTATTGTGGCACTGATGGCGTGTGTTTTTGCTACGCTTGATAATGCCGTGACGCTTGTCCATGCGGCGGGAAGTGTGGATATTGGACAATGGCCGAGACTTCTTTTGGCCTGCAGCGGTCTTCTTGCAGGATTTTTGTTTGATATCAGAGAAAGAAAATTGATGAATATTATGATGTACTGTGTGATGCTTCTGTCTACGATCTGTGTGACGGTGATTGAATTTGGCGGACCATTCCTTGCAGGGCTTATTGCATTCTATCTGTCGGCGGGCTTTTTTGCCGTATTTTTCACGGTTGGATTTATGGAACTATCCTATTCTATGAAGATGCCGGATCTGTGGGCAGGGCTGGGGCGTGCTGTCAATAATGCCTGTGCCGTCGTGACGACTCACATATCGGCCGCATTGCTCAGTACCGGGAATATTATTATCATTATGATTGTCGCATTAGTACTTTTTGCGGCTATCAGTGTAGTGATGTATGTATATGCGTGGAAGCTTCAGCCGGAAATAAAAGAAGAAGTGACGAACGAAGCAGAAAAAGAGAGGGAGAAATTCCCGGAATTTGCTGCAGCTTTTTCTCTGACAAAGAGGGAGCAGGAGGTGCTTCAGTGCCTTTTGACATCGGATGACAGTATTCAGAATATCGCAGAGCAGTTAATGATGTCCCGGGCTGCACTGTACAGACACATCGGAAGCCTGAATGATAAAACAGATACGAAAAGCAGGATAGGACTGATGCAGTTTTATTATGCATGGGATTCTGACAAATATGCGTTGAATGCTGACAGAAAGAACGAAGGAGAGTGAAAAAGAGATTATTTCCCGAAAGTTGAGACGAATGTCAACTTATTTATAATATCAGGTGTGTGCTATGATTCCGATAACTGCATGAATTAGGTTATCAGTAGAAGGAGGTAATCGTTATGAAAAAAAAGATCATGAAAAAGACACAAAAAATATTTGCATTATTGCTGGCATTCTGTCTGGCAGCAGGGACAGTGATGCCGGTCATGGCGGGAAACGGTCCGAATACCGGTGAGTATAGTATGGCTTGGATTCTGCTTCGCAGACCGGGGGAAGACGGTAACACGGTAACTGATATGATCTGGAGTCAGGATGAGGAAGAGGATATTCAGACTGTGGAAGGCATCAGCTATGAGCTTTCTTCCAATACACTTACTTTGAATAATGTAAATCTGCAGAATGCATGCCTGATCACCAATGAGATGGGTGATGACTTTAAAGTGAATCTGGTGGGAGATAATCATCTTGATGCGGTGATTATCTGGGGATACGGCTATGGCGGTACATTGGAACTTACCGGAAACGGAAGCCTGACTCTTAATGAGGAGCTTAATGAGGGAAGCCCGATTATATTATATGCAGAAAGTGCAAGTGCGGCGTTTATCGTGGATTCTTCCGTGACGTTGAATATCTATAAGAAAAACAGTGACACTCCTGCTATTGTTGTCAATGACACCAGACTGGCGGAGAACGCAATTGTATTTAAAGGTAAAACGCAGGGGGATCTCGGAATCGATTCCGGTGAAGTACAGTTGGAGAAGCAGATGCTTGAGCGTCATGGCGGCGATGTCGTGACATTCGATATTTATACGAAAGACGGAGACGATGGCATATATGCCCTGCAGCAGTGGTGGTATGTGGACGAGGAGAATGGCAATCGCGAAGAGCCTTCTAATTGGTCAGTATATGAGCTGATACCATGCGATAAAGTGGAAACGGGATACATTGCCGCAGAGGTTATTGGACAGATTGAAGGGGATGCAGTGCCTGAGGGATATACATCGACAGGCAGTCAGCAGCAGGCTCTGGAAGTATATGCGGGCGGTTCTTCAGCGATAGTTAAGGAGACTGCAACGGGCAAAGAGTATGTGGTTGTATGGGAGTATTCTTTTGAAGAGAACAAAAGCTATTATGAGCTTTACGAGCCTGTTGTGGAGCTTCCGGAAAAAACATCAGACGGTGCCAACTATTGGTATTCCATTCCAACAGGCGTGACTTTCGATACGTACGAGATCCTTCCGGAAGGATATGAATATTGCTTAGAAGGAGGCAGCGGATTGTATAAGCACACGGCTACAGGAGGCAGCTCTTTAGTGTTAACACAGACACCTGGGGAGGCAGCTTCTGTCACAATCCCATATCTCGATGTTGCAGAGAATGACTGGTATTATAATGCGGTGTGCTATAATTACCAGATTAAAACCATGACAGGTCTTGATGCGACCCATTTCGGAGCGAATGAAACACTGGCGCGTGCACAGTTTGCGGTGATTCTGCACCGGATGAATGATGCGCCGAAGGTAACGTACAAGGCAACATTCCCGGATGTGCCTGAGGGAATCTGGTTTACGGATGCAATTTTGTGGGCGGCGGATACAAAAGTGGTAACAGGCTATTCCGATACCGGCAAATTCGGACCGGCAGACAGAATCAACCGGGAACAGATGGCTGTTATGATGTATCGTTATGCGAATTACAAAAAATATGATACGAGTCAAAAGGCTGATTTTAGTAAATTCATGGATGCGGCAAAGGTAAGTACATTTGCAGAGGAAGCGATGCAGTGGGCAGTCGGAAACGGAATCATCACAGGAAAGGATAACGGAACAAGGCTCGACCCGCAGGGCAATGCCACAAGAGCAGAGTGCGCAGCCATTATCCAGAGATTCATAGAGAAATACGGGAAATAAGAGCGAGAGTTGAACTACCGGGCAGAGAAAACGACCTTTGCCCGGTCTTTTAATAATCTCGTGTGCGGAAAAAATGAAGAAGACCTTTACATAGCCGTGATTACAAACTATAATATCTGGAAAAAGGAAAGAGAGGCCGGTTATGAATTGTCTGGAGGAAAGAATTGTTAAAGACGGAATCGTAAGAGAAGGAAATGTGTTGAAGGTTGACAGTTTTCTGAACCATCAGATGGACATTGAATTATTTGACGAAATGGGAAAAGAATGGAAGAAGAGGTTTGCAGGAAAGAATATCAATAAAATTCTTACCATTGAAGCGTCCGGTATCGGGATCGCATGTATAGCCGCACAGCATTTCGGAGTTCCGGTTGTATTTGCAAAGAAAGCAAAGAGCATCAACCTGGAGGGCGAAATGTATGTGGCTGAAGTAGAGTCATTTACACATAAGTGTAAGAATCAGGTGATTGTCTCGAAGAAATTTCTGAACCCGGAGGATCATGTACTTATTATAGATGATTTTCTTGCTAACGGATGTGCGCTGCAGGGACTGATTCAGATCGTTCAAGCCTCAGGGGCGACGGTCGAAGGAATCGGAATCGCCATCGAGAAAGGATTTCAGGCAGGCGGAAGAATGATCAGAAATCTCGGATTCCATATTGAATCCCTGGCGATTGTTGAAGCGATGGACAGTGAAACAGGAACAATTACATTCAGAGAACAATAATAAATGCCCCCACGGTTTTAAAACCGTGGGGGCAGCTGTTATCTCTGTTCTTCTTTTTCCTGTTTCATCCTGCGGAAATAAGAGCTCATCTCGTCGGCCATTCCGGATAGGCGGTTCAGCAGCTTGGAGAAATCCTTCAGCATTTCATCATCCTTATAATATGGATAGACAATGTCATGGTCGATTTCACTCCACCCTTCTTCAAAAAGCGTCCTGCCCTGGATTTCCACATAATATCCTTTGAATTTTATTATATAGTGAAGAGAACGGTAAATGCCCCCTGCCATTATATCGATTTCTTTAGCGTCATAAATACGGCTGTCGCCGGAGCGCTTATAGACTTTCGGCCTCTCGGCGATATAATAGTGATTTATATCATCATCAAAATCTTCAATTCTGTCTTCCACATAAATGTCAGGATTGTTTTCAAAAGTCTGTGTAATATACCGGTGGAAATAAATCCAGTCCTCACGATACAGGAAGAAGACACGGATGCCGATCAAATCTGTGATATACTTATAAAAATTTGTATGATTGATATCGGCAAACTTGTCCGGATTTTCTTTTTTCTTCCGTATGATTTTCTCAAGTAAATGTCCCGGCTTTTTTGTGCGGTAGCGGTACGAATGAATCCCTGCCTTGTCAATATCGTAAAGATAATCATTGATAAAGTCTTTCCCGATATCCCGTAGATGCTCTTCGATCTTCAGGTATTCTCTCACGATAGCTTCCAATTCATCCCATGTAATATCTGCTTTTTCCAGATCTGTTTCTGTCATGTTATAAGTCGATAAAAAAGTTTTTTTGTCTATCATATTTCCCCCGAATACGTTTATAAATATAGTCCGGCCGAAGCTGTAACTGTTATTTTTATGATTCTCGAATAGTATAGCATATTAATCGGCGATTTTCCATATTGTCAGATGACATATGCGGCTGTCGCCCGATACTGTTCAGATCGGTGCCACAAAACGTGGCGGCTCTGCGGCATACATGTTCGGCGGAACTGTTCACAGTATCCGTGTTTATGGTACTATATTAAGTCAGAAAACATTTTCATCCTGCATTGACATATGGCTAACCCATGAGTACTATATACGTATTCGGGAACACCTGTCGGCGAGTATTATTCACCTATAAAATTGACACAATTATCTGTAAAAGCAGTCTATCGGTCAAGGGTGATTTTTTGTAGAATAATGATATAATAAAGAAGTATCAAAAACAGCAGAAGGGAGAAAAACATGTTAAGAATAGAGCATTTGACAAAGACTTATGGAGGGAAAAGAGCGGTGGATGATCTTTCTCTCCACATCCTGCCGGGAGAAATTTACGGGTTTATCGGGCACAACGGTGCCGGTAAGACCACTACGATCAAAGCAGCCTGCGGCATTTTACAGTATGATAGTGGGGAGATTTACGTGGACGGCATTTCAATTAAGGAAAATCCTCTGGAATGTAAGTCAAAGCTTGCTTACATTCCGGATAATCCTGACCTGTATGAGTTTATGACAGGTATCCAGTTCTTAAATTTCGTCGCTGATATTTTCGGTGTCAGTGCATCCGACCGGCAGAGCCGCATCCGCAGATACGCGGATGCCTTTGAACTCACCGCCGATCTTGCACAGCCGGTTTCTGCCTATTCCCACGGTATGAAACAGAAACTTGCAATTATTTCTGCGCTGATCCATGAACCAAAACTGATTATTATGGACGAACCGTTTGTCGGGCTTGACCCGAAGGCTTCCCACCTGCTCAAGGAGATAATGAGGGAAATCTGTGACGGCGGCGGGGCGATTTTCTTTTCCACCCATGTCCTTGAGGTGGCGGAAAAACTCTGCGATAAGGTTGCTATTATCAAGGGAGGCAGGCTTATCAAATCCGGCACAATGGAAGAGGTAAAAGGTGACACTTCCCTCGAAACGGTATTTTTGGAACTGGAGGACGACCATGACTAGAATATTATTCAAAAAACAAATGATGGAGTTGTTTTCTTTTTTCTGGCTGGATAAGAAAAAGAATAAAAAAAGAACCGGAATTAGTCTGGTATTTTCGATACTGCTGTACCTGGCATTGTTTGGCGTGATGGCACTGGTATTTTACATTCTTGCGGATATGCTGTGTGAACCGTTGGTCATGGCAGAGGTGGGGTGGCTTTATTTTGCAATGACCGGCCTTGTCGGAGTCGCACTTGGTGCTTTCGGAAGTATATTTAATACATACGCAGGTCTTTACCTGGCAAAAGACAACTCCTTTTTGCTGGCAATGCCGATCCCTCCATCCAGAATCCTGACGGTGCGGTTGTCCGGCGTGTATGCGATGGGGCTCTTGTATGAGCTGCTGGTGATGATTCCCGTACTAATCAAATACTTCATGATTGCAAAACCGGGAGTCCTCACAATTGTATCTGCCATATGGGTGACATTTGTACTTTCTGTGTTCGTGCTGATTCTCTCGGCCGTTCTTGGGTGGGTGGTAGCACTGATCAGTGCAAAAACGAAGCATAAGAGCCTGATTACCGTGGCTTTATCCCTTGTTTTTATCTGCGGTTATTATTATCTTTACGGTATGGCGGCGGGGATGTTGCAGGATATTGTAATGAATCCGCAGGATGCCGGCAATTTTCTGAAAGGCAGCTTTTCACCCCTGTATCACATGGGACTGGCAGCAGAGGGAAATATGATGTCACTGCTGTTCTTCACCGTTGTTGTATTTGTCATGTTCGGCATCGTTTATCTGATTTTGGCAAAGAGCTATACGAAAATCATAACAACAAATAAAGGTGAGGCGAAGGTACAGTACAAGGAGCAGCGCGCCGAAGTTCGGTCTGTGGGAAATGCCCTTCTTGGAAAAGAGTTCCGCCGTTTCCTCGGAAGCCCGAATTACATGCTGAACTGCGGGCTCGGCATTCTCATTATGATCGTTGCGGCTGCAGCATTGCTTATCAAAGCAGACGCGGTAATGAGTGTACTGCTCCTTATGTTTCCGGGAAGCAAAGATATGTTGCTCCTCATTGCAGCAGCAGCAATCTGCCTGCTGGCTTCCATGAATGATATGACGGCACCTTCTGTGTCGTTGGAAGGGAAAAATCTGTGGATCGTACAGGCGTTTCCGGTATCCGGACGTCAGGTGCTGATGGCTAAGCTGAAACTGCAGCTCATTCTCACGCTGACACCGGCTGCCTTGTTGACAGCCAGCGTGGAATTGTTGCTGAAACCGTCACCTACATTTGCATTCCTCATTCCTCTGGCTGTGGCAGTGTTCATTTTGTTTATGGCAGCTTTCGGGTTATTCATGAATCTGAAAATGCCGAACCTTACATGGACAAGCGAGATTGTCCCGATTAAACAGAGCGTAAGTGTCATGATTGTATTGTTTGGCGGATGGGCAGTGATCGTAGCTTTTGGCGGTGCATATTATCTGCTGATGAATATTTTAAGCCCTGCGGTTTATCTGTTATTGTCGACCCTTCTGCTTCTGGCGGTATCGGCAGTTCTCCTGGGGTGGATCAGAAACAAAGGTGCACGGATTTTTGAGACGCTTTAAGAAAGAAGTATATCCAGATTTCTTTATGGCTCCTTCCTGCCCGGCATATACGGCACATCCCTCAACCGCAATCATGCTCTGCGGGGAGTATATGAGGAAATGGGAAGTCAGAGATCCCCTGCGGTGGCAGTGGAAGCCATTAAAGATTCTGAATGAACTTAATTACGCCTTTATTCTGAAAAATAAAGAGGCTTTTGTGTAATGAATTATCGGTGAGGGATTTCAGTCTGTCAGACCGGAATCAGAGAAAAACAATCGGGAGAATAAGCATGAAATTACATTATAAAGGAAAATATGATTTGAAACCGGAATCGCTTCCACACGGTGAACATATGCCGGGAGCTGTTAAATTTAAGGAAGCATCGGATATGAAACAATTATCACTGATTGCAAATGGGATGAGTGTGATAATTACGATACTGCTTATTATTCTTGCGTTTATTAGATGCAGATTCTACATGAAGGAAGAATACTGGCAGATATTATTTGGATGTCTGATCCCGTTGCTTACACTTTTTCCTCACGAACTGCTCCATGCAGTATGCTTTAAGAAGGACGTATATCTATATACTAATTTGTCTCAGGGTGTACTCTTCGTGGTCGGTCCGGAAACAATGAGCAAGGGAAGATTTATATTCATGTCATTATTGCCCAACATCGTGTTTGGCATTGTCCCATATATCATAGGAATGGTGTGCCCGAGGCTGGTGTTCCTTCTTGTGTTCGGAGCTCTGGCGACAGGAATGGGTGCGGGAGATTATTATAATGTATTTAATGCGGTAACACAAATGCCAAAAGGCGCAAGAACATATCTGTATCAGTTTAATTCTTACTGGTACATGCCGGAGGAATAAGTATAGAGATGAAAATTGAACGAGTATATATCCAAGATGCAGAAGAACTTCTTTCAATATATGCACCGTATGTTCGGGATACGGCAATATCATTTGAATATGAAGTTCCTTCTTTGACTGAATTTCAAGAAAGAATAAGAAAAATTTCATCATTACTGCCGTATATAAAGGCGGTAGAGGAAAAAGAGATTCTTGGATATGCTTATGCTGATAAATTCAAAAACAGGAAAGCCTACGATTGGTCTGTAGAAGTGACCGTCTATGTAAGACAGGATTCTAGAAGGTCGGGTATCGGAAAACTGCTTTATAGAACCCTGGAAGAATCTTTGCAACGTATTGGTATCCTGAATATGAATGCCTGTATTGCAGTTCCAAGAGAAGCTATTGTTTTTAGAAACGGAATGCTGACCCAATGTAAGGAGAAAAATACAACAAAAAATCGGTAGAAAAGAAAAATTTTGTTAAATTTTCGACAACGTAAAACTTTGGACTATACATTTTCAAAATTATCCTGTATAATAATGGCGATTAATAAAACATTGATGTTCCGGAAGGGGTTGATTCCATCATGATTCTTCTCTTTTCATACGATTAACTAAGGCATTTAGATACAGGAATATCAGTGGGGATATTTATTAATTCAGAAAATTTTAAAGAAAGAGGTCAATAACAGATGTCAAACATTAATTTGGAAAAGTATGGTATTACCGGAACTACTGAGATCGTATACAATCCTTCTTACGAAGCATTATACGAGGAAGAGACCAAAGCCGGTCTGGAAGGTTTTGAAAAGGGACAGGAAAGTGAACTTGGTGCTATTAACGTCATGACAGGTATCTATACTGGTCGTTCTCCTAAAGACAAATATATTGTTATGGATGAGAACTCTAAAGACACAGTATGGTGGACTTCTGATGAATATAAAAATGATAACCACCCGGTTACTCCTGAAGTATGGGATGAGATCAAGAAGATAGCAAAGGAAGAGCTTTCCAACAAGAGACTGTTTGTTGTAGATGCATTCTGCGGCGCTAACAAAGATACAAGAATGGCAATCCGTTTCATCGTAGAAGTTGCATGGCAGGCTCATTTCGTTACAAATATGTTCATCAGACCGACAGCAGAAGAGCTTGAAAACTTTGAGCCTGATTTCGTTGTTTACAATGCATCCAAGGCTAAAGTTGAAAACTACAAAGAATTAGGTCTTAATTCTGAGACAGCTGTAGTATTTAACATTACAAGCAAAGAACAGGTTATCGTTAATACATGGTACGGCGGAGAAATGAAGAAAGGTATGTTCTCTATGATGAACTACTTCCTTCCGCTTAAGGGAATCGCTTCCATGCACTGCTCTGCAAATACAGACATGAACGGCGAGAACACAGCTATTTTCTTCGGTCTTTCAGGAACAGGTAAGACAACTCTGTCAACAGATCCGAAGCGTCTCCTTATTGGTGATGACGAGCACGGCTGGGATGACAAAGGTGTATTCAACTTCGAGGGCGGATGCTACGCTAAGGTTATCAACCTGGATAAAGAGTCTGAGCCTGATATTTACAATGCGATCAGACGTAACGCTCTGTTAGAGAATGTTACTCTGGATGCAGACGGAAAGATCGACTTTGCAGATAAGAGCGTAACAGAGAATACACGTGTATCTTACCCGATCGACCACATTGATAATATTGTACGTCCGGTTTCGACAGCTCCGGCAGCAAAGAACGTTATCTTCCTTTCCGCAGATGCGTTTGGAGTACTTCCGCCGGTATCTATCCTGACACCGGAACAGACAAAATACTACTTCCTGTCCGGATTTACAGCAAAACTTGCCGGAACAGAACGTGGAATTACAGAGCCGACACCGACATTCTCAGCTTGCTTCGGACAGGCATTCCTTGAACTGCACCCGACAAAATACGCTGAAGAACTCGTTAAGAAGATGGAAGAGAACGGATCCAAGGCATACCTTGTTAACACAGGATGGAATGGAACAGGAAAACGTATCTCTATCCGTGACACACGTGGTATCATCGATGCAATCCTTGACGGATCTATCGAAAAGGCATCTACAAAGACTATCCCGTACTTCAACTTTGAAGTTCCGACAGAGCTTCCGGGTGTAGATACCAACATTCTTGATCCTCGTGACACATATGCAGATGCAGCTGATTGGGAAGTAAAAGCAAAAGACCTTGCAGGACGTTTCATTAAGAACTTTGCAAAATATGAAGGAAATGAAGCTGGTAAAGCTCTGGTTAGTGCCGGCCCGCAGTTATAATTCATATTTATAAAAAGACTAAGCAAACCATTCACCCCCGGCAGGTTACTGCCGGGGGTTTTGTGGATTTGTACAGCCGTAAAAAGCAGTCGGCGGCAGTAACTTTCGGAGATATGAATACAGTGAAGAAATTTTTCGGGTTATTGAGAGGGAAGTTAACATTCCGCATATGTAAATGTTAAAAATAATTTGTGAATATTGACAATATATTACATAAGAGGTATCCTTATATTGGAGATTATGACGAAAACTAAAAATGAACGGAGGCTTGAAAGAATGAAACATGTATTAAAAAGATTGAAATCAATCGGTTCATTGACACTGTGCTGTGCACTGTGTATCAGTAATTTATATCTGGCACCGACGGTATACGCACAGGATATTGATGATACCGACACGGCATCTGAAAAGGCGGCAGTATCGGTTTATCCGACACCTCAGGATATGACGGTTGGTTCAGAAGAAGGTATGAAACTTAACGGAAATGTCGATATCGTTGTTTATGGAAAGCAGGATTCCGCGACTCTTCCGAAACTGGAGGCTTTGCTGGAATCAGAAGGCTACAGCTTTGAGGTAAAGGATGAAGTAGGTGAAAATGCCGCTGTTGTGCTTGCTATCGATGATGGAGGTGCGTTGAGCAGTTCTGTCAATGACAGTGCAAATGCATTGAATGAAGCCCAGGGGTATGTATTGGAGTCAAGTGACGAGAGTAATAAGAACGGTCAGATTACAATTATTGGTTCTGATTCGGACGGTGTTTATTATGGTGTCATGACATTGATGCAGATGTTTGAGCAGAAGACAAGTGACGGACGCATTGCGGAAGTTACAATTTCAGATTATCCTGATGTGGAATTCAGAGGATATGTCGAAGGATTTTACGGAATCCCCTGGAGCTATGAAGACAGGGCAGATCTGTTCAGGGACACCTCGCTGTATAAAATGAATACATATATTTATGCACCGAAGGATGATCCTTATCACAGAAGTTCCTGGAGAACACTTTATCCGGATGATAAGGCGCAGGAGATACAGGGTCTGGCACAGATCGCGGAAGAGAATAACATGACCTTCTGCTGGACGATACATCCCGGGGCTGATTATAATTATACTACTGACAGTGACGGAAATGGCCTGGTGGATGATTATGAGGCTATTCTGGCCAAGTTTGAACAGGTATATAGTCTGGGTGTCCGCCAGTTTGGTATTTTTTATGATGACCTTGATTACAGCGTGGCCAATGGTGTCCAGCATGCTACTGTAATTAATAATGCGTATAATTACCTGAAGTCAAAATATGATGACATCAAACCTTTTGTGACAGTGGTAACAAGATATACAAATTCATGGGGCGCTTCAATGACAACATATTTTACGCCGTTTATGCAGAATATCCATGAAGATACAATTGTGTTATGGACAGGGAACAGCACAATGTCGGCCGTTACAAGGGAATATTTTGAATGGCCGCAGACCCAGACCGGCATCGACCGCGATTTTGGAGTATGGTGGAATTATCCGGTAAATGATTACTGCAGCGGACATTTGATGATGGGTGCACTGGACTGCCTGTCAAATGATGTAGATAATATTAACAGTTTCTTCCTCAATCCGATGTCCGAAGCAGACGCTTCAAAAGTTGCTATTTACAGTGGTGCGGATTATTCGTGGAATATTGAGGATTTTAACAGCAAGGAAAGCTGGAGCAGGGCTATCAAAGAATTAGTGCCGGAGGCCAATGAAGAATTCGAACGTTTTGCTGACAATGTTTCTTATGCATCTTCAGGAAACGGGTTCTTCTTCGATGAATCTGTTTATCTGACAGAGGATCTGGAACGTTTTGAAGAGGCTCTGGCGACAGGGGAAAATCTGAATGCGGAAATCCTGAATCTGAAGACCAGGTTTGAACAGATGAAGACCGATGCGGCAGTGCTCAAAACGATTGAAAATCAGGCATTGCTGGAAGAAATTACGAACCATCTGGATGCTTACAGCGCTATGGCTGATGCAGGAATTGCTGCCATGGAAGGACTGGCAGCTGCTGAACAGGGCAATATAAGACAATCAGTAGAGAAGATTGAACAGGTTGAAGCTTCTTTGGAAGAATGTAAAGCCTGCAAGGTGGATGTCTTAAACGGTCAGGCACAGGCGTATGTCGGAACGTTCCGTATTTTACCGTTGCTGAATGATATGACACAACTGATCATGGGTATTCTGAATGAGCATCTGGATAATAAAGTGCAGGAAAGAATGCTGACGAATGTTGCCGGACTGACCGTACAGGATGTTGTGTATCAGAACGGAGCGTATACGTCAGGAAATTTGACGGCAGTGATGAATCGGGACGATTATATTGCCATTGCATTGCCGAAGGTGATGAATATTTATGAAGTCAGTGCAGATGTTACACCGGCAGATTGTTTTAAAATTCAGTATTCTTTAAATGGCATTGAATGGTTTGATATGGAAGCGGCACAGGCTGACGGAAAACTTTCAACGGATCAGATCGTAACAGGGGCATATGCAAGAATTATATGCACTGCAGACAATACGGAAATGAATCTGAAGGAGTTATCTGTTTCACCGGCTTATGGTCAGGTTATGACAAGCATCCGCACCAATCTGCCAACTTATCTGGACTATACGATCGAAAAAGCTTTGGACGGTGATTTGAGTACTAATTTCTGGTCCTCTTCAGGAACAGGCGATAACAGTTATATTTCTGTTGATCTTGGAGCTTTGGCTGCCTTGGGTACAGTAGAGGTTTACAGCGGGATCAATAAAAACGGCACGATCGATGCATTTGCAAATACCAGGCTGGAAGTTTCAGAGGATGGACTAAACTGGACACAGGTTGATACGACAAAGTCGTTGGATGCATTTGAAATCCTGGAAGACGATGAACTCTCAAGATGTAAACTGACTTTTGATGCAGGCGGTGCTACAGCCAGATATTTCCGTCTGGCCGCTGAGGAAAACAGTGAAAGTTGGGCAAAGATTTTTGAAATCGTATATGATGCTGAATATATTGATTATGTAAATCGTGCAAAGGCTGAGACTAACATGGGGATTTACGGAGACTATGCTCCGGCAAACGCCGTAGACGGGAACATTAGCACCTGGATGTGGACAAACAATGAATCCAATGCAGGAGATTATATAACTGTTGATTTGGGAACATTAGTACCATTGTATGATGCCGGCATTTATTTTGGTCAAAACCAGCAGGACCCGGAACAGAAAGTTGATGGATTTGCAGGTGTTACGCTTCAGATATCCGCTGACGGGGAGACATGGACAGATGCCGGAACAGCTGTCAGCATGGATGATTACAGAGAAGAAGGGGCTTGTTATGTGGCAGATTTTACGGCAGACGGAAGTCTGGTGAGATATCTCCGTTTTGTGGCTGATTCTGATTATTCAAGCTGGGTAAAAGTTTATGAAGTGACATATAACGAGCTGGTGCAGACATCGAAGAATGCTTCAGGCAGTGTCACGACTAATTTGGGAACTTATGGCAGCGATGCTATATCAAATGCTATGGATGGGGATATGAATACGAGGTATTACTCCAGTTCAGGCGCGAATACCGACAGTTATATTCAGGTGGATTTCGGTAAGACTATCCCTGTACTTGATGCCACAATCTATTTTGGAGGCAGCCCGCGTGCCGGTGAAATGGGAAGTGACATTGACGGATTTGCCAGAACAAAGCTTGAAGTTTCAACGGACGGCAGTACATGGCAGCAGGTTGGACAGAGTGTAGCTAATACAGATTATAAAGAAGTATCCGGTAAGTATGCGGCCAGCATTGAGACAGGAGGTGTTTCAGCCCGTTATATCCGGTTTATGACGGAGGAAGCAAGCGAGAAATGGCTGCAGGTTTATGAAATTGAATTGAACCGTTCGATTGATACAAATGCCGTGCGTTTTGTTGAGGGCAGTGCAGAAGCCATCCAGAGTAATTATCTTGATGACAGCAATCTGGCAACGGCTCCGATTCTGAATAATGTAAAAGAAAACGATACGCTTATTTATCCTGCCAATACGATTACGGACGTTGGAACGTTACTTCTGTATCAGGACAGTGACTGTATCAGTAACGCACAGGTGAGCGTTGAGCTGACTGACGGCACATGGAAGGATCTTGGTGTATTTGACAAAACATTGACGGAATTTACGGTAAACAGAACAATATTGGCAGTTAAATTAACATTTGACGGAACTGTGCAGCCTGTTATCTATGAGATTATTCTCTCAGAGATGGATAAGGATGCAGATGCGGATTATACGGAGGTAAATGAAGCGAAAGCGGCGGCGGCAGCACTGAACCGTGAATTGTATAAAGATCTGAGCGCGGTAGATGAGGCAGTTGCAGCAGTAGAAGAGGGTAAAAATATTACCGAGCAGGCAGCTGTTGATGCAATGGCAGAAGCAATCATGAATGCAATTGCAGCCTTGGAATATAAGGATGCGGATTATACGAAAGTAAAAGAAGCAATCAAAGCGGCGAATGCGCTGGATAAGACTCAGTATAAAGATTTCAGTGCAGTTGAAGCAGCCATTGCGGCAGTAGTAGAAGGAAAAGACATCAGGGAACAGGCAGAGGTTGACGCAATGGCAAAAGCAATCATGGATGCAATTGATGGTCTGGAGTCTGTGGTTGTAGTGACACCGGAACTTCCATATACAGATGTTTCTGAAAATGACTGGTTCTATGACTACGTATATGATGTGTATATTAAAGAGCTTATGACCGGACTGGAAAAAACTATTTTTGCACCTAATAACAATCTGGTCAGGGCACAGTTCGCGGTTATCTTATACCGGATGGAAGGTGAACCTGAAATAACATTCAAGGATACATTCCCGGATGTCAAGGATGGAAACTTCTACAGTGATGCTGTTATATGGGCGGCTGACAATGGTATTGTAACAGGATATACAGGTACTGGTCTATTTGGACCGAACGACCCGATTACCCGTGAACAGATGGCAGCTATGATGTTCCGCTATGCAAAATACAAGAAAATGGATACAACAGCACGTGCAAGTCTCAGCATTTTCCCGGATAGCAAAAATGTACAGGCATTTGCAACAGATGCTGTAAAATGGTGCGTAGCAGAGAAAATTATCAGCGGTAAAGGTGATGAACCGAAACTTCTCGACCCGCAGGGAAATACGGTCAGAGCAGAAGCGGCAACCATTATCAGCAGGTATACAGATATCGCCAAATAAATACTAAATAAGTTCTTCAAGGGGAGAACAGATAAATGAAGAAAGCCTGCCGCCGGCAGGTTTTCTTCATTTATGTGCGCCTGGCGGCGCACGTCGCTAATGGATGAAAGTTCCTAATCCGCCCTAGTAGTGGGAAGGATACAGCCAAGACCAAGGGTGTCCTATTCA
>SFGN01000097.1 GCA_004556565.1 Lachnospiraceae bacterium
AGCATTAGCGCACACTAAACTATATATGAGGTGAGTTAAAATGAAGAATCCAGTTGATTCTTTTGCTGCTGCCCTCCGTGCTGCCCGAGCAAAGCGGCACCTTACCCAAAGGGCATTGGCAGATAATCTGCACATGAGCGTCCGCACCATCATTGAAAAATTGAACTTGGACGCAGCAACCCACGATTTGAAACGGTTGCATTGTTGGCAGAAGAATTGAATATCAGTCTGGATGCCATCGTATTTCCCGATACGGCAACTGCCACGGTATCAAAAAGCGTTACAGATTTCTTTGCGGGAAAAAGTGAAGCGGAAATACAGAAGTACATTTCCCTCTGCCAGCAGGCAGATGCATTTAAGACTGACAAGTAAAAGGCGACTGTTCGGAATAATCCGGCAGCCGTCAAAGGTTGAGCATAGAGGTATAATCCTTTATTATAAAAGCACCACCAATCACAACAAAGGAGAAATCTCTATGCTCAATCAGGATTATACAGCAAAACTTCTGAATTTGGAAGATGTAATAATCACAAATGTGGAAAATCTTGCGGAAGAACTCCACGTCTATATCGAGCTTCCCCGAAAAGAACATACTTGCCCTGCCTGTGGCTCTGTCACAGACCGTGTACACGACTATCGGATGCAGACGGTCAAGGATATCCCACTAGCGCGAAACACCTTCCTGCACCTTCGCAAGCGCCGCTATCGATGCGCCTGCGGCAAGCGTTTCTTTGAGGGCAACACGATCCTGCCCCGCTATTACCGCGTCACCAGCCGGCTGGTAGCCGAGGTCATCCGTGCCTTTGAAAAGGTCGCGCCCGCCAAAGAGATCGGCTGCCGCTTCAACGTATCCGGTGCAACCGCCATGCGCTATTTCAGATGTGTAAACCACAAGCCCAAAGAACTGCCGGAGGTAGTCTCGCTGGACGAGTTCAAGGGCAACTCCGGCGGTCAAAAGTACAACAGCATCGTTGCCGACCCGAAGAACCATAAAGTAATCGATATTCTTCCCAATCGCTATGAGAATGATTTAATAACATTCCAATCTTGTCCGTCTGCAAGTTGTTTTATCAATGCCTGCTTTGCTTGTAAGTCTGCAATTTCAAGCTCTCTTTTGTTGAGAACATCATACATAGTTGACAGACCATCATTTTCTAAAACAGCTCGGATATCCGAAACGGATAAACCTAAGGAACCTCTGATTTAATCCGCACTACCATAGAGGCTCAAAATATGGTATAATAACGCCATCAAAGCAATGGTGGTGCAGGCAATGAAACAAGAAACATTTACCGACATCGAATACAGCTTCCGCAAGAAGAAAACCAAGCGGGAAGAGTTTTTGGAAATCATGGACGAGATCATTCCCTGGGACGAGTGGGTTGGTGTCATCAAGCCCTACTACCCCCAGGGAAAGCGTGGCCGTCCGCCTATGGGCATTGAGAAAATGCTGCGGATGTATCTGCTTCAGATCTGGTTCAACCTGTCGGACCCGGCCACCGAGGATGCTATCTACGACAGCTATGCCATGCGGAAATTCACGGGCATTGACTTCATGACAGAGGCAGTGCCGGATGAAACAACGCTGTGCAATTTCCGCCATCTGCTGGAAGCACACGGTCTGAACAAGCTGTTTTTCGATGCCATCAACCGTGTAATGGTGCAAACCGGGCACATGATGAAGGGCGGCACCATTGTGGATGCGACCATCATCAATGCTCCCAGTTCCACGAAAAATGCAGATAAAGCCCGTGACCCCGAAATGCACCAGACCAAAAAGGGGAATGAATATCGGTTTGGGATGAAATGCCACATCGGTGTGGACGCAGGCAGCGGGTTGGTGCATACCATTACGGTCACGGCGGCGAATGAGCACGATATCACACAGGCTGCTGCATTGATTCGTGAAGATGATGAAGTGGTATATGGAGATTCCGGGTATCTGGGGATTCAGAAGCGCCCCGAAGTAACCAGCGACGAGCATTTGTCCAGCATTGACTACCGCATTAACCGCCGTCCCGGGAAGTTGCCGCATGTTTCTGACAACGCAATCGACTGGGAGCGATATATTGAAAACCGCAAGTCCTATGTGCGCTGTAAGGTAGAGCACGCATTTCGGATCATCAAGTGTCAGTTCGGCTATAAGAAAACCGTGTATCGTGGACTGGCGAAAAACGAAAATCGTCTGTACGCCATGTTCGCCTGTGCAAATCTGTATGCGCTTGCCATCGCCGGACGAAAACTCTCTGCAACCTGATACAGGGGCAGTCTGCCCTTTTTCTGGAAATGGAGCAGAAAAGCAAAGCAATAGTGACTATTTTGCGCTGAAACCGCCTTAACTAAGCGGAAAAGTGGCTAATAACTCGGACAGGGACAGAATTAATGCCATTTATTCAGAGGTTCCCTAAACCTCGCAAGATCGAAATCCGTTTTAATTTTGATACATCCGTATCGGAAAAATAGCGATAACCGTTTTCTTTTACCGTCGGGTTTATCAAGCCCTGCTCACCATAGTATTCAATGGCTTTTTTGGTAAGATTACATTCTTTGCATACTTCATTTATATGCATTACAACCACCTCCACCTATATGGTAAGCTAACCTCCAAGGGAAGAGTCAATAGGTTTTTCAAAACTTTTTTCGATTTTTTTGATTTTTTCATAAACCAACAGTCTATCCTAAAAATTATACCGAGGCACATCCTTATATTCTTCAGGTACTCCATCGTCGAAGCTGCCAAGCGTTTTGATCTTTACCCTTTTTGTTTTTTCTCTTTCATCTTTCTGTTGATTTTATTAGTCTGCAGTCTGAAACCGATCAGTCTGTCGTCGGCTCAGAAAATTGAGTAAGCGAGGGTGTTACAGCCTACGCATATTAACATTTGCAATTTACAGTGTTAACCTAAAGTATACTGCTCTTTTTGGTTTCCGAAATACAGCCACCTATCATTTGAAAAATCCTGTCACAGCGTTCAGCAATAGATAGATCGTGCGTAACGATAATAAGTGCCTTTCCATTCTCTTTGCATAGTTGCATGAGAATATCCATTACTTTGGTTTTATTTGCCGAATCTAACGATCCTGTTGGCTCATCAGCAAGAATAATTGGCTGATCGCAGACGATTGCGCGGGCAATCGCTACACGCTGTCTTTCGCCGCCAGATAATCTGCCCGCTTTGCGATTTAACTTATCCGATATATCAAGTTTCTGTGCAATTTCCCAGATTCGTGTCTTATGCTCTCTGCGTTTGATTTGCTTGTTATAAAGCAAAGGGATTCTGATATTATGATATACAGTTTCGTCGTCTAATAAAGCAAAGTCCTGTACAATGTAGCCAAATGAAGCGTTCCGAAACATACTGCATCGTCTGTCGTTCATATTTAGGACTTCCTTTCCATCCACAGTGACGCTCCCGGAATCCGGCTTCAATATCAAACCGATGATATTTATAAGCGTAGACTTACCACTGCCAGAAGGTCCTACAATAGCGATTGCTTCGCCACTGGCTACTGACAGATCAACATGGTTTACTGCCCTGACCGTATAGTGATTGGTTTCGTAGTTCTTGCAGACTTGCGTAACAGTTATTTCCGGCATTATTTATTCCCTCCTTAATCCCTGTGAAAACTCAGAAACAAAGATTTTTTGTACAATAATTGTGATGAAGAATGTAGTGCATATGGTCACTGTGAACACAATTAAAATATTCAAAGGCGATGCCAGCTTATTTAATGACATAATTAAAAGAGTACCAAAGAATGGGATTGCGTGATACCCCAGCACAAATAGATACATTCTGGCAAAGATAAACAACTGCGTCGCTCCAAACAGGTGATGGATTGCGTATTCTGAAACCCTACGTCTTAGTATCCGATAGGAATTCAGTAGCAAGGCGCTAAATAGTACGATAGAAGCCATGATGTAAAATAGAAGATAGGCTTGGTGCGTTCTGGTGCTACCTGCTGCCGTAAGTGTCAGATAGCTTTCAATTGGTTGGATCTCTGCGTATGCGGAAAAGTTTTGATACAGAAACGTTCTGACATTGATAATGTCCTGCTCCGTTGGTGTAGCGATAATTAAACGGTCTATAAATATATCTGCTGTTAATTCAGGAAAAGCTGCAAGTATATACTCATACGATGGCATAAAGAGGTAAAGCGTTTCCGTTAGATTTTCTGATGAAGGGGGAATATAGTTCAATGGATGGTAGATGTCCATATTAGTTGGAACAACATTTATGGTATATTCAAAATCGCCAATGCGGAGTGTGCTACCTGCGTCCTCGGCGCAGTCCGGCGAAACCGCAATGACTGGGGTATCAAAATTAGTCTGGATAGGAAATGCAGTTAAATAATTATAGGAACCCACATAAATAACCACCTGCTTATAGCCATACGTGCCACCAAGCATAGCAAGACTACCAACATTTTTGTTTTCGTCAAGCATCTCTGCAAAGTTCTGCTTGATAGTATTAACATTGACAGACCGCTGTGTTTGTGCAAGTCTTTCTGGATCAGAGGTTCTCAGAAAGTTTGTATCTTTTACCTGCACCATACTTACATTGTTTTTTGTAAAGCGCTGAATTGCGTCATTCTGTGAATTAACATACTGATAGCTTAGTCCAATCAGAATAAAAGCCATAATTGCCATTGCAGTCAGAAAACCATAAAAAATGACCCATCCGGCTTCCTTAATCAAATCCCTAAAAACTTGTTTTATCAGTATCATATCACTTTCTCCCCATATTGAATCGCTTGATGATTCTATAATAACCTGTCCAATTTATTATCAAAGAGAACGAAATAAACCCCACAGTTATGCCAGTAGTTAAGAGCCTTAAATCGCTATCTTGCATATATGTGAGCCCTTGATGCAGAATTACACCAAATAGAAACGCTGCGATCATGGAAATACCGACAGATGCAATGGAACAAATAAGGAAAAGATGGGTTTTGGATAGTCCGAACATATGATATATCCAAATGCGACGGACATTTTCTTTGTAAAGCGCCAGAACCATATAAGAAAAGCAAAAGATCAAGCCAATCATAGCAAATGTAACTGCCCGTGATAAAAAGCTGTCTGTCAAAAGTTTCGCTACCAATTCAGGAATACTTAACTGCTGTCTCTGATCGATAATCATATAGCCATTGCTTTCAAATAGTTCTATCAATCTGCTCATATCGTTGCTGTCAGTGAAGTACATCCCGTCACTCTGCGTAGCCATCGACAGTGGGTATAGAAAGCCGGCATTTAATATGACAGCAGGCGTATCTTCTTCTTGATAAACACCCAACACAGGAAGATCCAAAGTCTCCGGCAGAAATCGTCCGTCACTCACATAGGCTTTTGCAAAGGCAGCATCCATTGAAATAAATACCCCTTCCTCATTACGCGGGAATGAGAGTCCAAGTGATTCTAACATCCAATTTGAGCCAGCAAATATCCCGCAGCCCGCAGAAAAAGCATTTTTGTATATAATGGTTGCCTCAGTGTCTAAAGCCCATCTCTCAATTAGTGCATACATTTCTTTAGCGGATGTTGCCGAACTTGGCGTTCCAGTATCCTCTTCTGGATGAACGTATACTCGGGAGGCATCTGCAACGGTAAATGATTGAAGCCCATGCGTGGGATTGAAGTAATAATCAGAATAGATGATAGAGATGCCCAACCCTATGCTTACAAGAATTAGAATGGAACATATAACAACAATGCAGTTCTTTGTTTTCATAACTTGCCCTCCGCATCTTTTCTCTCCTTTCTTGCGCGGAAAATACTCAAGGCAAGCAGCATAGCGCAATAGAACAAAATGCCAATGGCAAGAATCAACTGAAAGTCACGCATTTCAGAATAGGAAACAGTGGAAAAACGCAACACACAAAAATGTCCCAGGACATAAGCGACAGGAATTAAAATCAGCCGTTCCATCCATATACGGACATGCTGCTTTTTTCGGAACAATAGCCATGCCGCACCAAAAAGCACGAACAGCCCTGCATTTAGAATTAACCAATAGCCCAACGAAAGTCCTGGCAGCACAACCCAGCCACCTTCTTCGGGAGCGGGCGTTCCGTAAATACAAACCGATTCCGCATCATTACCTTGCAAATTGTACTGTGTAAAGTAGATAATAATTGGATCGCTATTCACTGGCTCTATCACAGCATTTTGAACGCCATGCTTTTCAAACATTTTGTCCCATTTGGACGACCACACTTCGAGGTGATAAACCACCTGCTCTTGATCAGGATTGGTAATCCTTTGAAGTGAATAGTTTGTTATTTTTTCACTGAAAGAGATTGTTACCGCCCCGTTATCGGCATCTGTTACTGTAACTAAATCCGGAGAATAGGTGAAAAACTCCGGTGCTGTCAAAAAAGCGAAAGCTGACAGCATCAATGCAAGCAGCACTGCTATCGTACAAAGGATAGTTTTCACTTTCTTTACCAGCAGCGTTTTTTTCAGCCTTTTTAGTGGTGCGGCGTCGATGTCCGGCTCTGGTTGCACAGGTTCTTTCATCTTTTCCAGTTCCGCACGGCAGGCAGGGCAGATTTCCAAATGCTCCCGCACAAACTCTGCTGTATCATTAGAAACCATTTTTTCCGCATAGAGCGGAAGAATATCTCTGATAATATTGCACTCATTCTTCATTCTGTGAAGCCTCCATTTCCTTTTGAATCATTTTTCGTGCCCGGTGATAGGTGACGCAAGCCCAGTTTTCCGTCTTATTAAACAATTCGCCGATCTGCTTGAAGCTCATCTCTCCCAGTGTGCGCCACATGAAAACCTCTTTATATGGGTCAGGCAGTTCATGTAGCAGCTTTTTTACACATTGCGCGTCCTCGTTTCGGAGAAGCACTTCGTCAGGCGTTTCTTCTGGCATGGGATTGCACTGTTCCGCATCTGCAACCAGCTCGACATTTCGGTTCTGTTTCAAGTGGGTGTAGTAACAGTTTTTTGCGATCTGGCACAGCCACACACGAATATCGCAGTCGCCTCGAAACGTATCGATGACCCGTAGCGCACGGAAGAACGCTTCGCTGGTGATATCTTCCGCAAGCCGTTCATTTCCACCTGACAGCCGCCGGACATACAGAAATACGTCTCGAAAATAGTCTTTATATATCTGTTCAAAATCCGCCACCGTATCACCTCCTTTGTGACGAATATCAGCCATGAGCAAAACTCCAAAAGAGTAGTAATTGCAATGGCTCTCGGCCATGGCTGAAGCCGAAAATCACTCATATGGTATAGAAAGCGGAGCCC
>SFGN01000098.1 GCA_004556565.1 Lachnospiraceae bacterium
ATAGGATAAGGATAATAGGTATCAGGAAAAATCAAATGGTATCAAATCCCCCAAACAAAAGCGTTTAGAATTAAGTTTCATTTTGCGAGTGGGAATAATGCCAAAAACGCTGAAAACCCGCGTAAACACTGGGCTTTTGAGGTTTGAAAAAGCCTCGTGACAACGTTTTGACAACAAATTCAGATTATTCATAAAAAAGAGCTAACAGATTTTTGTTACAAAATCTGTTAGCTCTTTTTTGTTGCTTTTTATTCTCATTATGAAACAGCATTTCACAGACGAAAGAACGGGTATCAGTTACACCTTGCAGGGAGATTATTACCTGCCCGACCTTGCATTACCTGCCGAAGAACAAGTCGAAGTCGGCATTTGGGGACAACGGCATTTGCAGTATATCAAGGCGCACCGCAAAGGTTTTTATACAACCTTGCTCACAAAATGCGAACTGAACAGACACCTTGCCGATGTAAACAAGCAGGCAGAGGATATGTTTTTTCGGCTTGTAAAACAGTTGGCAGAGCGTGAGGGCGTGACAGAAAAACTCAAAGCGGATAACCAAATGGAGTGGGTCGCTCGAATGAATAATATACGCAACAAAGCCACAGAAATCGTAAACCACGATATAATTTACAACTAACTGAAGCACGGCGGCAGGGAGAAATCCTTGCCGCTATTTTTTGAAAAAAATAAATTTGTGTGTCACCTTTTATATTGCCCGTGCATCTATATATCAGAACAGCGAAACGGTGGTGTGGTTATGGTATTCAGCAGCTTACAATTTATCTTCATATTTATGCCGATATTCTTCGGGTGCTACTATATTGTGCCTGACAAAATAAAGAATTTTATATTGTTTATCGGAAGTTTATGTTTTTACTTTGTGGGCACGATTCATAACCCCGAACATTTTATATTGTTTATACTCAGCATTGTTGCGGATTTTGCGGTTGGTATATGGATTGAAAAATTTCCTGCACGCAAGAAGGTGTTATTAGCCACAGGCATAATTTTTCATTTAATCAATTTTGCCGTATTTAAGTATTCCGGTTTTGTAATAAATGAAATGGGCAGATTAAATCCGAGCTTTAATTTTACGGCAGATGTTGTATTGCCTATCGGCATTTCTTTTTACACCTTTCAAGGAATTTCATACATTGTTGATGTTTACAGAGGAAATGCAAAAGCAGAAAGAAGTTTGCTTAGATATGCTGTATATATTTCAATGTTTGAGCAACTTATCGCCGGCCCGATTGTTACTTACGGTCAAGTAGAAAAAGAACTGTATAAACGGAAAATCAAAGTATCATCTGTGCTGAAAGGTATGGGAGTGTTTATTTTCGGCTTAGGATTAAAAGTATTGCTTGCTAATCCTATCGGAAAACTGTGGTCGCAGACTTGTGCAATCGGGTTTGAAAGTATATCTACACCGCTCGCATGGATGGCGATAATAGCATTTTCTTTTCAAATATATTTTGATTTTTTCGGTTATTCTTTAATGGCAATCGGACTTGGAAAAATGCTCGGATTTAAGTTGCCGAAAAACTTTGAACATCCATACACCAGCCTTACAATGACAGAATTTTGGCGGCGGTGGCATATAACACTTGGGGCTTGGTTTAGAGAGTATGTATATATCCCTCTTGGTGGAAATCGCAACGGCAAAATTGCCACTGTTAGAAATTTGCTTATCGTATGGTTGTTTACCGGATTATGGCACGGAGCAGGATATAATTTTGTTTTATGGGGTACGTTTTTATTCCTTATCATAATGCTTGAGAAATTTTTTATAGGAAAACATCTTAATAAAATGCCTGTCATTGCACACCTTTATATGATCATATTGATTCCGATTACTTGGGCAATATTCGCTATTGATGATATAGGGCAGCTTGGGGTGTTTTTTACTCGGTTGTTTCCGTTTTTCGGTCAAGGTGTATGGTCGATATTTCGGTATGACTACATAAAATATTTAAGTTTATATTATCCGTTTTTTATTGCAGGCATATTGTTCTCGACGAGATTACCGTTTAGTATTTTGAAACGAATCAAAAGCCGTGTCATTATAGGCTTGCTTCTTGCAGTAATATTCGGTGCAAGCGTCTATTGTATGTACCGTGGCTTTGATGATCCGTTTTTATATTTTAGATTTTGAGAGGTAAAGAAAAATGAAAAAGTCAAATTTAGTTACGCTTTTGTCCTTATGCTTTATAATTGTTGCTGTTATACTGTTTATGTTCCTTTGGAAAACTCCGTCTGCAAGTTCCGGCACAGAAACCGAAAGCAATTCTACAACACAAAGCAATATTATAACGACTCCAAAAGATACTTCGGAAGATATTAGTTCTACGAAAACAGAGGACAGTTCCGAAGCGAGTACATCTATAACAGACAATATCACATCGAAAACGAACAACAATACTTCTATGGGTGATGCTTTATTTATCGGTGATTCAAGGACAGTAGGACTTATGGAGTATGCAGATATCGACGGTGCAGACTATTTTTGTACGGTGGGAATGAGTGTTTACAACATTCATAAAAATTCTGTTTCAGTTCCCAATGTAGGTAAGGTGACTTTGACGGAGTTGCTGAACGGCAAAAAGTATGGTAAAATATATATAATGCTAGGCATCAATGAAGTGGGATACAAATTCAGCAGCACCGTCGAAAAATACAGTGAATTGATTGAATTCATAAAAGACAAACAACCCGATGCTGTTATTTTTATACAGGCAAATCTGCACGTTTCAAAAAGTCGTTCGGATAGTGATAAGGTGGTAAACAATACTGCTATCAACGGGTTAAATGCAGAATTAGCAAAACTTGCTGACGGAAAAAGCATATTTTATCTTGACGCTAATATTTTGTTTGACGACGAAGCGGGTGGATTATCTGCCGATAAATCGGGGGATAGTACGCATCTTTACGCTAAATACTATAGAGAGTGGGGAGAATGGATTATAAGACAGACGGCTTCACTAATCGGGGAGGGATGATTTTGACCGACAAAGACGCATTTTGCGAACATATACGGCTTTGTGAAAAAGCAATGTATTCTTTGGCTTTTTCTATTGTCAGAAACGATTCAGATGCAGGCGAAATCATCAGCGAATCCATATATCGAGCCTATAAAAATTTAGACACACTAAAAAACGAAAATTCTTTTAAGCCGTGGATATTGCGTATTGTTCACAATACAGCGGTTGAAACGATTCGCAAAAATTCAAATATTATACCTATGGAGGAAACACCGAACATTCCCGATGATAGTCCCGAAAACGACATAACTGCAAGGCTTACAGTTCGTGAAGCTGTGAATAGCCTTAAACAACCCTACCGTACTGTTGTTGTACTGTTTTATTATGAAAATCTTTCGGTATCAAAAATCGCACAAATTACAAGCACGAATATGCCCGCTGTAAAAAAACAACTTTCCCGTGCCCGAAAGATGCTGCGAGAAATTTTGAAGGAGGATTTTAACGGATGAATTATTTTGATAAATATATAAAAAGCAAAGCGGCGGAAGAACAGACAGACATTCCTGATTCTGTGAAAAACCATATAGAACAAACACTTGCCGATTTACCCGAAAAGAAACCCGTTATAAAACAAATTCGTATATTACCCCGTATTGCAGCGGCTGCAGCTTGCTTTGTTTTTATAACACTTTTCGTATTGCCTAATGTAAGCGTAGCATACGCACAAACGCTGGAGCAAATTCCCGTAATCGGTGATATTGTTAGGGTGGTAACTATCCGTAATTATTTCTATGCTGACGATAAACACGAAATGAATATTGACGTACCGCAAATAGAGGGTGAGGATAGCGAAGCTGTTGATTATATAAACAAAGATGTCAGCGAGCTTACAACTGCTCTTGTAAATCAGTTTTATAAAGACCTTGAAATTACCGGAAATAATGGCTATGGCTCTATCCACGTTGATTATGAAGCGACAACGAATACAGATCGTTGGTTTACGCTCAAATTATCTGTAAGTGAAACGGCGGCAAGCAGTAATACTTATTTTGAATTTTATCACATTGATAAAAAGCAAGGAAAGATAGTCGAGCTTGGTGACTTGTTCAATACCGATAAATTTTCCGATATTCTTGTGGCAGAAATCAAAATGCAAATGCAAGAGCAAATGGCAAACGATGAAAATATCTCATATTGGATAAATAATAGTGGAATAGGCGAAGAATTTGCAACTGTCAGTGCAGACCACAATTTCTATTGGAATGAAAACGGTGATTTAGTAATTATCTTTGATAAATATGAGGTTGGTCCCGGCTCAATGGGAACTTCCGAATTTGTTATAGGTAGAGATGTTATTAAGGATATTTTGAAATCGGAGTTTAAAGACATTATTTTATAATGCGGAGGTTATTTCTTTTACAAAATCTATTGAAAAAACGACAATTAGCGTGTATAATATCGTTGTTGGCGTGACAACATAGTGACAACAAAAATCTTGACAGTCCATATTTTATGGATAATCTGAACACTCCCGATAATATGAGTAAAAATACCCATACAAAATTGTTTAAGTTACAGTTTTCGGGAGCGAAAAACAATAAAAGAAACTCCGACCCTTTGGGGAACCAAGGGCCGGAGTTTTTTTGACCGCATAAAGACGCATTTGCAAAGGAGACGATATTGCTTAAACTGAAAATCGACAATTTCATACGAAACCCGTCATATTTGCGTCGGCCATTGTAGAACGAACATAGGACACAAGTGGCCAAAAATCGTGTAAAATCATTACAGAAAGACCAAGCGGCGCTGCGTCGGACTGCAAGAGCTCCGCCGTAACGGACAGTTCTCTAGATGCCAAAATACACAAGGACAGGAGGAGTATCAGTGCCGTTAGTTTATTATGTTTCGGACCTCGAAAAGAATGGAACTTTGGACGCTGAACGATTGCTGCGTCTTTTGGGTTTATCCGGGAAACTGTCGGGGTTTTACTATACAGTATACATGCTGGAGCAGGTTCAGGAAAAGCCGGAGTGTATTTTGCTGATCACAAAGCGGCTGTACCGGCAGACAGCGCAGCACTTCCACACCTCAAGCGGCTGCGTACCGGCAGAGATCTCACCCAAGAACAGCTTGCTGAAAAGATAAATGTTAGTAGAACCTACATAGTTAAAATTGAGAACGGAGTACAGATAGGTCCGATTGAAATTGCCATTGAGCTGGCAATGTTTTACGGTAGACTTTGCCTTGAAAAACAAAAGCATGCCCATCAATCTTCTTATGTCACTTGACATAGATTAGCGATCATGATATACTTTCTAACAAGAAGCGAACAAATGTTCTAATTCGTGGGTGCGTTGGAATAGAAAGGGGCGCATACAGATGCTCTGGCTTTCACGGAAAGACATCGAACACATTTCCCGCAGATTGCTTCGTGATTACCTTAAAAAAGTCCCTCAAAAGGTCGATCATATTGATCCGGCAGATTTTGCAGAGAAGATGTGTGGCCTGCAATTTACCTTTGCAGATATCAGTGAAGCACATGATGCCATCGGCCTTACGGCAACTTCGGGGGTGATCATAACGATCCCTCAAAGGGACGGCACAAGGCTCGACTATGAATTAGACGGGAAAACGGCCTTCATTGATCAGAGCCTTGTGGCAGAAAATCAGATTGGCCGTTTGAACTTTACTATGATGCACGAAGCAGCGCATCAACTGTTTTGGATGCTGTATCCGGAAGAATATGAGGCGCAAACTCCTCGCTGCGTATTTCGCATGGCAGATGAACATACTCAGTACCCTGTTCTTGATTGGGAGGAGTGGCAGACCAATGTGCTGACTTCATTTCTCCTTTTGCCAAAGGAACTGGTGTATCGCCACATGGCAGATGTTGGCCTGAAAGATGGTATCAGCGTGCTGAATCGCATATACGCACGCAAAGACTATGAGCGTTTTTCGGAGGCCGCAAAGCGGCTCGGCGTGTCCAAAACAGCACTGGCCGTAAGATCATCCCAACTCGGCTTGGTAGGGAGAAACGATTTGTATGACCCGTATGCACTGGTAGATATATTTCTGGAGAAAAATGAGATCGCCTGATATGGCAGGGAGAAAGTATGGCAAAAATCAATGCAAGGGAACTGGATCCACAACGCTATTCCTGTATTCAGACAGAACAGCAGGAACTGAAAAAGCAGTATTCCAGCCATATTACAATGGCGAGGATCTGCCCGTATTGCCAGAACAAGTTAGAGATCCTGTGCAAAGGAAATCACGGCGCAGTTTATGTGAAATGTCCCCATTGCGGAGAGCAGGTGTTTTTCCCGCCAGTGGCATTTCGACTTAACCGATTCTAAGATGTAACGGCGTGTAATAAACGCCTTGTCCGTGACAACTAAAAATTGAATATCCAAGTTTGTACCCCGGAGCCGCTTGATGCGTGACCTTCCCATGTGTCGCTTGATTTGCAGTCCTTGCTCTCAAAGAGAGTGAGACGAATCAATGCGGCCATAGTGGTGAAGGCAGATCAAGCGGCTTTTTTCGCTCATTTGGTTCCAGAAAGGAACTGAATGAGCGTTTTGTTTTTCTGGCTTCCTGCCTGCGAGAGATGCCGAGACCCTCCGTTTCATCGTTTTTGAAATTTCCAAAATGATGAAACGGAGGACAGAAAATGTCATATCACAACGACCCATATCAGATCGATTATTTGAAGATATATCCTTGCTTAAAAGAGCGCCCGGATGTGTTGGAAGTCTTGAAGAAAAGCGACCGCAAGATGAAATACATGGAGGTGGATCTGAAAAGTGAACGGCGCAGGAAAAATGCCGAGAATGGTGCGGAGAGTTATGTTCCCAGCAAAGAGGATTCGCTGGAGCGGCTTATATATTCTGCGAAGTGCCAGTTTGCGGACGATGCTGAAGGCGTCGAGGATGCCGTAATCAGAATAGATGATTTATGCCGTTTACGGGCCGCACTGGATCAGTCGACGAGCGCTCAGAGCGTGAGCTGGAAGAAATGATGGGTATCCATCGAATGACGATCCATAATCGAAAGATTCGTATCTTGCAGAAATTGAAAAAGATGCTGAGATGATAAAAAAGTTTGGTGCAAACGGTGTTTTCAGCGGCTAATAGAGTGAGGGGGCTTTGAACCTCACTCCGCTGCTGATAAATCAGCGCCTTTGTTCCTTGAAAAATACCGCCCAGGCGGTCATATCCGGTAGCTTGAATACATTAGCTGACGGAGCCAGCGTTAGGCCGAGTGCGCGATGACCACCTGTGCGGAGAAACTCCGCATCAAAGGACGGCCAAGTAAGGTGCAGAGCGATACCCACTCAGGCCATGGCAGCCTTGGCAAGCTGTCCCCGCCATGATCCCGTCAGCCTATAATGATACTCCTGTACGCAGCTTCGAGAGATCCTCGGAGGGGTGAGAGTCCCGTGATGTGCGCCCGCACAGTTCAAGTTGTCGCCCCGCCTGGGGAAGTAGTGTCGAATACAGGCAAACAAAACCGTAAAGTTCTGGCCGCTCCGGTGATGGGAGCACTTGCTTCCGTTGCCGGAGCGACCACACTCTTGCGGCAGAAGCATGGGAACTGTCCACCTCTCTAGTATTTTTATATTCGCTTTCCTTTGCCCAATGGTCCCTCTATTCTCTCCTGCCTCTTCCTTCTTCGGACGGTTCCCATGCTTGTGCCGCAGAGATAGTCGAATGCAGAAAGGAGAACATCTATGAACCCCAATATCAATTACTATGGGATCGTCATCCTACTCAGAAAGCTCCGGGAATGCGGTATTTTCACCGAAAAAGAACTGAGAAAAATCGCCGCACGGATTGCTGCGGACAACGGTGTTGAAGTCATGTTTTTTCTCTGATTTTCTTCATCTTTCAGTAGCTATTTGGATGCAGTTGTGGTAGTGTTTGTGTTGCAAAAAGGAGGTGAGCGGATATGGATGAAAAGCGGCTGGTAGACGGAACAACAGCACTGGCAGAAAAGCAGGCCCGTGTTATAAAAATCGAGCCTGCGGAGCGGCCTCAAAATGTGCGGCTGCGGGTCGCCGCCTATACTCGTGTCAGCTCGGACTCCGAGGATCAACTCAATTCCTTTGCGGCCCAAAACCGCTACTACACGGAACTGATCTCAAGCAAGGCCGAATGGCGGATGGTTGACATCTATGCTGATGAGGGGATCACCGGAACTTCGGTGGCTAAACGGGATGACTTCCAGCGGATGATGGCCGACTGCCGTCGGGGTCTGATCGATCAGATCCTTGTCAAGTCCATCTCCCGCTTTGCCCGCAACACAAAAGACTGCCTTCAGAATATTCGTGAACAGAAAGAGTTGGGTGTCAACGTCCGATTCGAGCGTGAAGGTATCGATACTGTCAATGTGAGCAGTGAGCTCATCACCGCCATCTACGCTGCCTTCGCCCAAAAAGAGAGCGAGTCTATCTCGGGAAATATGCGATGGAGCTATCAACGCAGGATGGAAAGCGGCGAATTCAATACCTGTAAAGCCCCGTGGGGGTTTCGGCTTGATGGCAGAAAGCTCAAAGTATATGAACCGGAAACAGACATTGTCCAAAGAATTTTCCATGAGTATTTATCCGGTAAAAATCCTCAAGAGATCGCAGACGACCTAAATGCCAGCTGCCTGACTGAGCGAGTATGGAATTATAAAGCGGTAGATTATATCCTGCAAAACGAACGTTACGCCGGGAATGCGCTTCTGCAAAAGAGGTATACGCCGGATATGCTCTCGAGGCAGCAGAAAACCAATCATGGTGAGCGTGAAATGTATTTTGTGCCAGGGAGCAACGATGCGATCATTTCTCCAGAGCTATTTGAACGAGCTCAAGTCCTACGGCAAAAACGCAGTTTAGGAAAAGCACCCGTACACAGCGAGATCATCTCACAAATCCGGTGTATCTGCGGCGCACGGATGCGGTTTAAAAATGTTAACAGCAAATGGTATCTATGCTGTACAAGCCATGACACAAAGGGTGATTGCTTGATCACGCCGGTCCGTGAGACTCAGATCCATGAATCCTTCTGCCGCCTATACTACAAGCTGAAACATCAGAGCATCCCCATTCTGGAACAGATGCTTACAAACCTCCAGATGATCCGCAATCGCAGGA
>SFGN01000099.1 GCA_004556565.1 Lachnospiraceae bacterium
TCTGATATGAGATGCCTATACTGCTTTTGGGAATTGATTGCAAATTAATATAAAGAGTTACTTTGAGATAAATTCTCATGTTCCATTCTACGAACATTTAAGATTCAAATATTTAACAAAGAGTATTAAATACATGGTGACCTAGGACTTTTCCTTTTAAAAGTATTTGATTGGGAGTTCCCCTCATGGCTCAGTAGAAATGAATCTGACCAGCATCCATGAGGACACAGGTTCAGCCCCTGGCCTTGCCCAGCAGGTGAAGGATTCAGCATTTCCATGAGCTGTGGTGTAGGTCACAGGTGTGGCTCAGAGCTGGCATTGCTGTAGCTGTAGTGGAGGCCAGCAGCTAGAGCTCTGATTCTACCCCTATCCAGGGAACCTCCATATGCTACAGGTTTGGCCCTAAAAAGACACAAACAAAAACAAAAACACAGTGTTTGTTTGGAAGTATCCAATGGTGATATATTTTTAAAATGTATCTTATATGGTTATTTCCCCCAACACACTTTTTTCTCCCAATATACAGCATGGGGACCCAGTTACACATACATATATACATAATTTTTCTCCCATTGTAAGTATCTAGACATAGTTCTCAGTGCTACACAGCAGGATCTCATTGTTAATCCATTCCAAGAGCAATAGTTTAAACTCAAGCATCAGATCACCTCATACTCCCAATCCCTCCCACTCCCTCCCCCTCCCCCCAGGCAACCACAAGACTATTCTCCAAGTCCATGAATTTCTTTTCTGTGGAAAGGTTCATTTGTGCTGTATATTAGATACCAGATGTGAGTGATATCATATGGCATTTGTCTTTCTCTTATTTCACTCAGGATGAGAGCCTCTAGTTCCATCCATGTTGCTGCAAATGGCATTATTTCATTCTCTTTTATATCCGAATAGGACTCCATTGTGTATATATACCACATCTTCCTTATCCACTCATCTGTTGATGGACATTTGGGATGTTTCCTTGTCTTGGCTATTGTAAATAGAGCTGCAGTGAACATGTGGGTGCATGTGTCTTTTTGAAGGAACATTTTGTCCAAATATATGCCCGTGAGTGGAATTGCTGGATCATATGGTAGTTCTATGAATAGATTTCTAAGGTACTTCCATACAGTTCTCCATAGTGGCTGTACCAGTTTCCATTCCCACCAACAGTGCAGGAGGGTTCCGTTTTCTCCACACCTGCTCCAGCATTTGTTATTTGTGGACTGATGAATGATGGCCATTCTGATTGGTGTGATGTGGTATCTCATGGTAGTTTTGGTTTGCTTTTCTCTAATAATCAGTGATGAGTGGTGTTGATCATTTTTTCATGTGCTTGTTGGCCTTCTGTATATCTTCCTTGGAGATATTTTGAATAAATACACACACACTCACACACACACACACACACACACACAGCCACACCATACCTTGGGCTGTCGGTGACTGCTGTATCATATGACAGGTGTACATTTATTTTCTGAGGAACTTCCACACCGTTTTCCTTAGCGGTTGTACCAATTTACATTCCCACCAACATGATAGGAGGGTTCTCTTTCCTTATTTGTAGACTTTTTGATGATGGCTATTCTGACTGGTGTGAGGTGAGACCTCATGGTAGTTTTTATGTGCATTTCTCCCATAATTATTTACACTTAGCATCTTTTCATGTGCTTTTTGGAAATCATTCTGTCTTTGGAGGAATGTGTATTTAGGTCTTCTGCCCATTTTTCAATGGATTGTTTATTTTTTAACCTGAACTATATGAACCATTTTTATATTTTGGAGGTGAATACCTTGTCAGTTGCTTCATTTTCAAGTACTTTCTCTCATTGTGTGGGTTGTTTTTCATTTTTTTATGGTTTTCTTTGCTGTGTATAAGCTTTTGAGTTTATAGGTCCATTTTGTTTCCTTTTAGGGCATGGTGGCATATGTAAGTTCCCAGGCTAGGGGTGGAATTGGAGCTGCAACTGCAAGCCTACAGCACAGAAACAGCAAAGTGGGATCCGAGCCTCATCTGTGACCTATACCACAGATGCTTAATTCACTAAGTGAGGCCGGAGATGAAACCCATGTCCTCATGAATACTAGTCAGTTTCATAACTGGCTGTGCCAAAAGGGCAATTCCCAATTTCTTCATTTTTGTTTTCTTTTTCATTATTCTAGAGGGGGCATCAAAAAGGGTTTGCTGCCATACTTATCGAAGAGTGATCTGCCTGTTTTCCTCCAAGAATTTTGATGTAAGTTTCTGGCCTTTCATTTTGGTCTTTAACCCATTTTGATTTTGTTTTTGTGCATGGTGTTGTATTGCTTGTATTCTTGATAAAGAATGACCCACCAGGAAATGGAGTTTCAAGGTGCAGACCTTGCTATTTTAAATAGTCTGGATGGGGTAAGTATGAGAGAATATCCATTTGTTCTAGGCAAGAGAATTAGGGATCTAGGAGTTCCCACTGTGGCACAGTGGAAGTCAACAAACCCGTAGTCTGCGAATTTCCATATGTCATGTGTGCAGCCTTAAGAAAGGGAAAGAAGAAAGAGAGAAAAGAAGAAAGAAAAGAAAAATTAGAGCTCTTTAATACAAGGTGATAAAGGTGTGATTGAACAGATACCTACTTATGTTAGGACATAAACTATCGGATAAAGAGAAATGTAGAAAAAGATCTAGAATTTTAATATAGCTTTGTAATATTTTCCTACTTTCTATGCTATCTTCAAAGTCCAGGATGACTTCAGACTTAGGGACCAATCTGCCTAACACATGGAAGAATGAAATATAGTTTTATCAAAAGAACATTCTGTAACTGAAGATTGCAGTCTGTATTTACTCAAGAGTAATGACTTGCAATAATAACAGCTAACATTATATGACACATCCTGCTTGCTGGACACTAATCAAAGCACTTTACCTTTATTAACATATGTTATTCTCACAGCATCCCTTGGAGATGGATGCCATTACTGCAATGCTCTTACTCCATTTAAAGTTCTGTAAACAGCGTTGCAGAGAAGTTAAGTAACTTTCCCTTAAGCCATAGTTAAATAAGCCAGGATTTGAAGCCTACCTGTCTGGCTGCAGTTTCCATGCTTTCCAAACTTAACCTAAACCACTTCATATAAGCCAAAGTGAAAAGGTTACAGAGTAGCTACAACCATATTTACAGGGCCTAGGATGAGGCTGCCCAGCCCTTCTTAAGCAAATAGCTGGTATTTTTCAGAATTGCCCCATGGCAATTGGCTCAAGGGAAGAAGGGAAAGATCATAGAGACCAGCTGATAGATGCACAGGGTTAACCAGCTTCAAAGGGTTTAGCAAAACGTTGATGATCTTCACATGTGGAATGTACCATAAGTACAAACTGGAATCCCGCACATGAGTTTAACTCAGGTCACATCTGGCCTGGATGGATGAGGATGCTGATGATTTTGGAGAGATGGCAGAGAGTGATGGCTTGAAGTGAGATCTTAATTCTCTGCTCAGGAATGGAAGCTGGGAAGCCTGGATGAAACAGGAATATTAGCCACTCGACCAGCTGGGGACTACCAACTGAACTGCCTTGATTCTCACCCCCTGTTGAAGGCAAGAATATTTAAAGCAAGCAAAGTCTGTGAAATCAGGTACAGAGTTTATTGTTAGAAACACAGTACACTTAGCTATGTTGTCTGTTTGTCTAAGGCAGAGGCAAAGCAGTAGGATACACACAAAGGAGGAGTGAGAATGCAATCATCCCCATCATTGAGGAGTGTCCCAGAGAAGTGATTTAAAACACTTAGGGAAGTTCGTCTGGGTCTTTGTTTCCCATTGGCCAAAGTTCTTATTTCATTTTGCACACCTGATCGGACCCAGGCCCTCCCCAATATGCGTGCACATCTTTGGGTCAAGATGGATTCCTCACTGGCAGTAACATAGCCTAAGTTTTTATTGGCTGGTGACCCCTCCCTTTCTGACCCAGAGGAGTCTTTCTGTGCATGTGAAGTTGGTTCTCCTTCGCCCTAAGGATAGGAAGTGTGTGACCTCTTTATCTTTGACCCAAGCAGGGCTTAGGCCCTAAATGCCCATGATGTGTTCATTGCTTTAAGTGTCCAAAAAGGCCAATTCCACTTCTTTAACTTGTTCTTGCATTTTTATCTTCAGGTATAAATAGGTGGCTGATAGGAAATGTTTATGCTCGATCCCATCTATCTCCTGACTCATGGAGAGGCTAATTTGGGAGGAAAGTGTCCTCCATACTCCCAGAGAGACACTGTGAATTCCCCTGTAAGGGATATGAGGCTTTATTATCTTCCCTCAGTAGAGCATTGGCATGAATCTACAAAGGCATAAGGCCATTGTCCTTAGTTACTATCCTCTTAGTTATTATTACCCAGGACTAAAGGATGACCTGGCCAGTGTCTGCACTTCATGGACAGTTACTGCTGAAGCACACCAGAGATTAGGAATACTCCATACAACATACCCATGGAGTCATCCTTGCTTGTGTGCTAAAAGGTGATCCATTTCTAGAATTGCATGTGTTTCTTAGGACTCTTCTCGTACCCAGTGCATTAGAGCAAGATCACCAGAAGTGAATCTTAGATGGGGACACTTGGGAAAATCCTTGAAAATGTGCTCATGAACTGGGGACTGAGGAAAATAGGATAAGGCAGGGGAAGAAACAGAACCTTATCCTGGTCCTCAAGGGACCTCTCTCTGGAACATGAAGAACACAGAGTTGGTCCCCCTGGAGATGAAAGGGCTCAATTTGACCCTACCCTCTGCCAGATACCAGTTTCTGCTGATAGCATAGGCTTGTGACTTCTTGAATAAGGAAGTATGTGCCTGGGTGTGGGTAATGCCCTGTGAAGGAAGCAGCTGTGAACCCTTAGCAACAACACTCAGCCACCAGGAAAGAGGCACCCCAGTGAAGGAAACCAGGTGCCACCAAGAGCCTCTGCCACAGACCTTTAAAGGGAAGGACAAAAACCATGGAGTTTGGAGTTCCCTCAGGCTCTGCAGGTTAAGGATCTGGTATTTTCACTGTTGTGGCCCTGGTTACAGCTGTGGCCCTGGTTACAGCTGTTCAGGTTCAATCCCTAGCCTAGGAAATTCCGCATGCCATAAGAATGGAAAAAAAAAAAGTGAAAGAAAGAAAGAAGAAAAAAAGTAAATTCCCATTGTGGTTAAGCTATAAGGAGCCAGACAGGTATCTATGAGGAGGTGGGTTCCACCCCTGGCCTCCCTCAGTAGGTAAAGGACCAGGCATTTCCATGGATCTGGCATTGCTGTGGCTGTGCTGTAGACCAGCAGCTGTACTTCTGATTCAACTCATAGCCCGAGAACTTCCATATGCAACAGGTCTGGCACTAAAAATAAAAATAAAGTAAAACAATGGAGCTCAAAAAACTTAGAGGAAGGGCTAAGGGCAGGACTAGAAGGAGCAAGCACTGTCTCAAAGTTAGCTTAAGCCCCCCATTCTCAATCCCCACTGTGGGCCTGGGCCTCTCATGCAAAGGAATGGTTCAGCCCCTGTAGCCATTGGAGTAAGAGATTCATGGTCTAAAAGCATAAATGAATACCCAATTCTTTCTCCAAAGCCTGCTATCCCCCCTTGTGGGAAACCCATGGGCCTCCTATATACTGGAGCTACATGTCCCTCTGTACCACCTCTTCTCCTCAGACCATTTCTTCAGAGGAGCCACGGAGGTAGGTGGCAGGGCAGGGTAGGTGCCATTCCTAACCCCCAGCCTCCCAAGAAGGAATAAAATGTGGCTTGGTGAGGAACCCAGAAACTTCCTACATAGACTGACCAGATAGACTGTTTATCCTGCCCTTGGCTGGGCACAGCCATAAACCAGGCATTACAGTGCCTCTAAAGGATTCTGCATATTTAACAGAAGAGTGTTGTTTCCTTTCATTCAACCATTTTAACAAAGAAGTTGACAGGGTTTTTGTTCCTTTGCTTGATTCCATATGGAAGACAATTATCACCACTTGCTTAGAAGAAAGAGGTGCCACTTTCTCTTTGTATTGGCCCCAAAACACACCACACCACACATGCACAAGTATATACTAGCAAAGGGGTTCAAGTGCAGGTATACATGCATATAAGCGCACACACACACACACATCCCTTCCCTTTTAGCTCTGGCTCTGGGAGACATGACTAAAGCCAAGAGGCTTCATTGGAAACAGGGTGCCCCAGCCTCCATCTCCAGGTATTCCCAAGCTGCCCCCACCAAAGCTGGCCAAGGTCCACTCAAATTCTCCACAACTCCAGTTGAGGTACTAGAACCAGTGTTTCATCTGTTCTTCTGAAATCCATCCAGTCAAGATTTTCTAATTTCCCCAAACTACAAACTCTGCTTTTATTCCATGCAAATCCCCCTGTACCACCAAAGCCTTCAGGCCTGTGGAGATTGATCGTGCATGATCATTCAGGGCCCAAGGCAAAAGAAAGTGGCCAGTCCCAGACTGAGCACTGGGGCACTG
>SFGN01000100.1 GCA_004556565.1 Lachnospiraceae bacterium
CTGCTCTGAAGCAGGTCCGGGAGCTTCAGCGCCTTCTGGGCAAGAAGACGATGGAAGTTGAGATCCTCAAAGAAGCTGTGGAGTACGACCAGTCGCGAAAATGGATAGCGCCCTTGTTGCCAGAGGACGGGGAATAGCCCTGGTCAGCCACACCATGGGCGTGTCGCGTGCGCAGTTGTCACTGCGAGTTAACCGTTCAGCCGACTAGCAGGACAGGCGCAGTAACCGGCGTAATGACGAAGCAGACGCTGAAATACTGTCGGATATCCTCGATATCATCAGCGATATGCCGAGTATGGTTATCGACGCGAGTGGGGCATCCTGCGCAAGAAACGTTGCACAGAGGGATACCACCAGTGGACGCCAAACGGCTTTACAGGATAATGAGAGAGCATAACCTGTTGTTACTGCATAACAAACCAGAGCGACCGAAGCGTGAACACAAGGGCAAAATCGCGGTGGCAGAAAGCGATATGCGCTGGTGTTCAGATGGCTTTGAGTTCCGCTGTGATAACGGAGAAAAACTGCGAGTCACGTTCGCGCTGGACTGCTGTGACCGTGAGGCACTGCACTGGGCGGTCACTACGGGCGGCTTCAACAGTGAAACAGTACAGGACGTCATGCTGGGAGCGGTGGAACGCCGCTTCGGCAACGAGCTTCCGGCGTCTCCAGTAGAGTGGCTGACGGATAATGGTTCATGCTACCGGGCTAATGAAACACGGCAGTTTGCCCGGATGTTGGGGCTTGAACCGAAGAGCACGGCGGTGCGGAGTCCGGAGAGTAACGGCATAGCAGAGAGCTTCGTGAAAACGATAAAGCGTGACTACATCAGTGTCATGCCCAAACCAGACGGGTTAACGGCAGCAAAGAACCTTGCAGAGGCGTTCGAGCATTATAACGAATGGCATCCGCATAGTGCACTGGGTTATCGCTCGCCACGGGAATATCTACGGCAGCGGGCTTGTAATGGGTTAAGTGATAACAGGTGTCTGGAAATATAGGGGCAAATCTATGCACCTCTCCACTCACACAATTTCTTAATATAAAAGATCCATTACATTGCTCTGCAACTATAACTGCGTATTACCGTGAAGGAGAACGGTGAGTAACGGCGTTTTTCAAGGCCATTGTCAACGACGGATGAAAAGTGGAATCCTCTGCTGGGATTCAGCTCCTAATGCTACAAATCTCATTGATGGCTTGATGTAACTTCACATATGGTTTCAGCCTCAAAGAAATCATTTTTATTAATTTTAACGAAGGGTTGGACAAAATGAGGAGGTATTAGCTTTGTTTTATGACGCATTTCCGAAAATTTCCGTGCCATATAGTGAGCATCTTCGCAAGCTTCCATAACAATAGTTGTGTAGGAGGAATTAGTAAGGAATTCGAATAATTTCGAGCACTTGGATTCTGACAGTTAAGGACTCTGCCTGTTGCATCTTGGCAGTGGACGTTGAATGAATTTTTGCCTAGATAAATACCAATCAAAGATGACGTTATTCATAATGGTTCTCCCAAAAAAACACCGTCAGCGTACTGCTGCAGGGTAGGGTGATCATCTAATAAAATCCAGTATAACTGGATAAGAAAGATACTCCTGGTGAACTGGCTCCGCCACACTTACCAGGAAACACTATTCCCTGGTCGAACTTATCCTCCGGAAACACCTCTTTTAAGTGGTTTGAAGTTTTTCGGAATATATCGCACACAGAAAAATGCGGATATCACAGACAGACTTCTGTCGGTTCCAAATAGTGCAGACCCAAAAGCTATGTATCTTAGTACAGAACGGGTGCCCGACATCCTCGGAACGGATGTCTTTTAGATACGACAACAGGGTGAATAGACAGGAAAAATAGAATGATGCAGCTCTCTTTTTTACAAATGACTGACTCTCTGATATCTAGAACAGATAACGCTCCCGGAATATACTTTATCTAGGTGCTATCACTGATACGAAGAGACATATTCGAATAAAAATACAACAACTAGCAATCTGTAATTACTTTCAGGAGGTCACACCTCCCACTCCTGTTCAGAACAAATCTTCCCCCGGAGATAAAAATGGTGATAATTATGCTGATGGAGACTAAATACCAATAAGTCCGGTGCGTTCTGTGGCAGGTTGAGACCTCACAGGAAAAACGACAACAACTCCCGTCGACGTTATGCGATTCAATCCGGATGCTCTTTGTACCACCAAGCGCCTTCCTCGCTAACTAACTGGTGTACTGCTGATATGGAAACAACATCTGTCATCATTCTCAATGGCTTCCTCGGCGCAGGGAAAACCACTCTGCTGAAAAACCTGCTCATACAGGCACACGAAAAACAGCTTTCAGTCTCTGTCATAGTCAATGACATGAGCGAACTGGATGTGGACGGCGTGCTGATCGCCAACACAGATATTGTAGATGCAAAAGACAATAATTTCGTAAGTATCACCGCAGACAGCATCAGCAGCCCCGCAGGCCTCAAAAAGATGGATCTCGCAATTAACCACCTGCTTGATCACAACAAGCCGGATGTGATGCTGATTGAAACCTCCGGAAGCAGTCATCCGCTTCCTCTGGTCAAATACCTGCGTCGCCATTCACGTGTACGCCTGAAGGCGTTTTTAACACTCGTTGATACTGTCATGCTCCATGAAGATTACAATGATGGGAAAAAACTGATCCCCACTCTTCAGGAAAATCTCCGGCATAACAAACGCGGCCTGGAGAATTTGCTGGCCGAGCAAATCATGTTCTGCAACAGGCTGCTGCTGACCAGAAATGACCGCCTGCCCTTTGACATTATCTCCGCTGTGGCAAAAGCCATACACCCACTTAACCCCTCCGTGGATGTGCTCGCGGTATCATGGGGAAATATTGAACTGAGCACATTACTGGCGATCCCGGACTACAATTTTGACCGTGTTGAGTTACTCATCAGTGAACTGGAAGCACTTGTAGGAAACATGGATACTCCGTGCAACAATGAGGAACTTATATGGCGCGTCATCAGGGACGACAGGCCATTCCATCCGCAAAGATTATGGGATACCTGTCACCGCTTTATGGGCATGGGCGTTTATCGCAGTAAAGGTTTTTTTTGGCTCCCCGGGAGAGATGATCTTGCCCTGCTCTGGAATCAGTCAGCAGGAAGCATCAGTCTGGCGCTCATTGGCTACTGGAAAGCTGGAGTACTGGAACATACTGACAATAATTTAACTCGTGAAGAACGTTCAGCGCTACAGCGACACATCGACACAGCCTCTGGGCGATTTGGCGATCGCTGCTGTCAGTTGACTATCATTGGCAATGCCACTGAAGTTAATGATTTTACACATGCCTTATCCCTTTGCTTGTTGACTGAAGAAGAAATTCAGTGGTGGATGTCGGGTGGAGTATTCCCTGATCCATGGCCACAGAAAGTTACCCGCCTGTCCTGACAGAAATTGCATTCATATCAGGCTTCCTGTTGCATCTGGTGCAGGCAGTGGCCCCAGAAGGGCTCTCCATACCATCTCGTATCATAGCCGGGGGAGAGCTGAAACACACGTCACGAGAATAGTTGCATTATAGTGGGTATGCAGAGTAGCTACCTGGGAGGTCTTTCGACCGCTGACTCTGACTACCGGGTTAATGAAACACGCCAGTTCGCTCGGATGTTGGGACTTAAATCGAAGAACACGGCGGTGCGGAGTCCGGTGAGTAATGGAATAGCAGAGAGCTTCATGAAAACAATAAAACGTGACTACATCAGTATCATGCCCAAACTTGTGGTCTGTTTTTTATGGAGCAGTTTGTGCTCAGTACTCAGAAAAAATATTTTAGAGCCTGTAGAGCAGATGAATGCGTGGATTAGGGGAGCGATTAATAAGAAAAAGAAGTGGAAATAGAAGCAGTAAGCTTCATGAAGTAAGTTAATATTCAATGTTATTTAACATAAGATAGATTGTGCGCACAAACATTGTAGAGGCTCAATGCTAATGTCTATTTGTGGCTCATTAGGAATGTCCAGGCTATAGTTTCTCAGATCCCTATGTCTAGACAACGACTCACTTTTTCCTGATGAGGAGTTTTCTATGGCTATAAATGACGCCGGAATGTTCACCGTGAAAGAAATCAATCGCCTCAAAATCCTTCAGGATGTCATCGATCGCAATATCCGTCCTGGACAGGCTGCCGAAATGCTGGGCATCACGCCACGTCATTGCAGCCGTCTGCTCAAACGTTATCGCCAGTATGGGCCGCTTGGCATGAACAACCAGAGTCGTGGCCGCACTGGTAACCGTCTGTTGCCAGCGTCACTGACAGATCAGGCACTCAGTATAATCCGGGAGCACTACCGTGATTTTGGCCCCACGCTAGCGCGGGAAAAGCTGGAGGAAGTTCACGGTCTGGTCCTTGGAAAGGAAACCATCCGACGTCTCATGATAAAGGCCGGACTCTGGATTCCCCGCAGACAACGCGCACCGAAAATTCATCAGCCTCGTTACCGGCGTCCTTGTACTGGCGAGCTGATACAAATTGATGGCTGCGACCACCACTGGTTTGAAAACCGGGGTCGACCCTGTTCTGCCCTGGTCTATGTTGACGATGCCACCAGTCGCCTGATGCACCTGCTGTTTGTGAAATCTGAGTCCACATTTACCTATTTTGAAGCTACACGTGGCTATATCGAGAAATACGGTAAACCGATGATCCTCTACAGCGATAAAGCCAGCGTATTCAGAGTCAATAATAAGCACGCCACCACCGGCCCCGGCGAAACCCAGTTTGCCAGGGCCATGCGCTGCCTTAATATTACTCCTTTGTGTGCTGAAACCAGCCAGGCAAAAGGCCGCGTTGAACGTGCTCATTTGACACTTCAGGACCGACTCGTTAAGGAGCTCAGGCTTAAGGGGATCTGTACAATAGAAGCGGCCAATGCATTTGCAGAAGGATTATAACCGGCGCTTTGCCAAAGAACCCTTGCATGATTTTAACGCGCACCGGCCGCTGGCATTAGACGATGACCTTGATGCAGAATTTACCTAGCGAGAGCCTCGCCGGGTATCAAAAAATCTGACTGTACAATACGATAAAATGCTCTATCTGATTGAGGACAACGAGTACAGTCGAAGAGCCATCGGCAAGTATATTGATGTCTGGCATTATCCTGACGGACATAAGGAGCTGCGACTAAATGGCGTGCTGCTGCCCTACTCCACCTATGACCGGCTTTCTGAGGTTGATCCCGTCGCCATTGTAGATAACAAGAGACTTGGCCATGTGTTGGATGTTGCCCGTCAGGTCCAGAGAAAACGGGACAATAATCGCTCACAATCGTTACCTTGTTCTGGTGATGAGCCTTCCCGCAGACGGCACGCCCCTAGCATCAACAAATCTCAGCGCTCACTGAACGAAGATGACCTACTTGAAGCCATGATAAAGCTTCAGGGAAGCTCTGAGGCCATCTTTGGTAAAAGGTGAACTTGGCGGAAACCTCGTACTAACTGACCAACGGCGATGTGTGCGCTATCTTTCGGCTATTGCAATCAAAGCCAGAGAAGATTTCTGAGAAATGCAAATAACTTCAATGATATTATATACAAAGGAAACCGAGGTAAAATTCGGGTGTCACAGAACCCCGAACCGCTTCGCGGTGCAAAGAGCCAAACAGCAAGTATCACAGAACAGCATGTAAAAAAATCTTGAGGCTATTTCATGGCAATTATTAATATTTATTCTAAGAGACAAAGAAAAATTCGTGGCGAAGTAAATGACGTATATCAATATAACAATATTCCACATGCACTCAGGGTGCAAATTATTAAAATAATAACTGATTCTATCGGCTTCCCCTCTTCTAATGAACGCTACACATCGTATAGAAATGAAGCTGACAAAGTATATGCATATATCCATGAGATACTTTCTAAGGAATATGGTGTTTTTTCTTTGAAGGAATTTGCAAAGAATGACTTTGACGCTCTTGTCGACTTTTTCCTTAAAGAGAGAAATACAGAGAAATGCCTAGATTTCATAGAAATATGCTTCCAGATACTAGTGAGCCACGTTGCGAAAAACCATTATGAATTCAAAGACATAACAAGTCAAAGTCCTGGAGATGCAGTTATTGAACTAAATGAAAGGTTTAGAGAACATGGGGTTGGTTATCAGTTTGAATCTGAAGAGATAATAAGGATAGACTCTCAATTGATTCATGCTGATGTCGTAAAGCCAACCCTGATTCTTTTAAGTGGAGAACCCTTGTTTGAAGGCGCCAATGATGAATTCCTTGCTGCGCATGAGCATTACAGGCATAAGCGTTATAAAGAATGTCTAAATGATTGTCTGAAATCATTTGAAAGTATAATGAAAGCAATACATGATAAGAATAACTGGAAATATAGTCCTAATGATACAGCATCAAAACTAATAAATAGCTGTTTAAGTCAAAATTTAATTCCGGCATATTTACAAAGCCAGTTCACAAGTCTGAAAACAATGCTGGAAACAGGAATTCCAACCATCAGAAACAAAAATGCAGGTCATGGGCAAGGAGCTGATATTAAAGAGGTTCCGGAAGAATTGGTAAGCTATATGCTTCATCTTACTGCTACAAATTTACTATTTCTCTTAAAATGCGAGAAGAACATTAAGTGATGGTTCGCATAATGACGTTATGCTAAAGAGGCCGCTGCGGGAGGGATTTTCGCAGCGGCCTTTTCAATATATGGACATTTATAATGAGCCAGTGATTAGACATTTTCACTGAGCTTTGACAAACATTGTAGCATATGGATATGATCTGCACAGCATTCAGCTTCCAGAATCCGTACACTTTTCCACTCACACAGCTTTCTCAAAATACAGCCTATTGCTCTACGCTTC
>SFGN01000101.1 GCA_004556565.1 Lachnospiraceae bacterium
TCGAAACTGAGCTGAAAGAGTGCGCCGATTCCAGCAGAGAGTGGGACACCAAAATGGAAAGATTATTGCATTTGATGCGCTAAAAAGGCTAATTTGGAGTTTTTTTATGTTGCGCATACAGTCAAAGACCCGGAAGCAGCCAAGAATGTTCTCCTTGGAAAGGCAATCGATGATGCCAAAGAAAAATCATCTGTCCTAACACAAGCCGCTGGTGTAACGCTGAAAGATATCCAGAGTATTGACTACTCCTGGGGGCAGATCAATTTTGAAGTTGCCCCTATGAACGGTATGTTGATGGCAGAAGAGTGTATGGCTGCACCGATGGCCGACGCCGGGAGCTATGACATGGATATTGAACCCGATGATATTGAAGTCTCAGACACTGTGACCGTAGTCTGGGAGATCGAATAGTGAGGTATAAGATATACCTCGCAGAGAAGGAACCAAAAAGCAAATCATAGGTAGACTTGTTGATGACCTCAGTCAAGAAATCCTCGCAATGGATATAGGTTCGAAAGCGTCCATTGCCCGGCTTGTACAACTTCATTACGAGCTGTTGGGATATGAGAGCAGACATCTTGGAATCAATCATGGGTATGGATGGACAAAGGATAGCGGCAAAACCTATGTCATTGCCAGCAGCGACCTTTTTGAAGTCCTTGATTGCATCATGAAGAAGCTGGAAGGGAAACGAGTGCTCGACTTTAGCGAGTATGAGGACATGATCGTTGGACTCCCATTTAATCTCAACTTCACCATCCGAGAGGCCGAACAAAAATAAAATAGCTGTAAGTATTACTTCAAGAAATACATCTTACAGTCGGTGGATTTATAGCGGGCAAAACGATAGGTATACTTACTAATAGTCAGATTACTGTCTGTTAGGAGGATGCTTGTGGACGCCCAAAAAGTGGGCAGACGGATACAGGAAATGCGAAAGTCACGCGGGCTCACGCAGTCGGAGCTTTCTCAGTTGCTTGATCTGTCTACCAAATATATAAGTAACATTGAATGCGGCTTCAAAACGCCGAAGCTCAACACCTTTGTCGCCATTGCAAATGCGCTGCAATGCGATGCGAACTTGCTTCTTGCTGATGTGCTTGATGTAACAACAGGGCAGGAAAGCGGCCTCGTATCAAAAAAGCTGCTTGCTCTGCCGCCAGAGGAGCAGCGCCGGATTCTTCGAGTAGTCGAGATTATGATAGACGAAACCGGCTCAAAGTGACAACAAACCAATCCCTACGCCAGCTATTTGAGCGTAGGGATATTTTTTTGCTCGTAATGACGGGGTTCGGCATAATTCGACACACGATGTAGATATAATGGTATTACTAAAAGAAAGATATATTTCTATTAGGAATAATTTGGTGGAGGTAGTCCGATGTACACGGAACAAGGATTGAAAAAAGCTGCTGATATCATTAAGAAGGTCGCCGAAGACAATAATGTCTCAGAGGATCAGGTACGTGCAGATATGCAGGAGGCAATGGATTGTGGCCGGAATTGTCCAGACCCTATTGCGCAGAAGCTTTGGGAAGGGTTTCACTATGCAGGATCTGAACCGACATTGGAGGAGTTTATTCTTTGGGTTGCGTCTTTATCCCAGCAAGCATAGGAGATTAGTCAATATTGTGAGGTGACAGAACGTATATACACCACAGATGGAGGAGGTGCAACCGATTGGCTGCACCTCCTTTATGACTTTATGTTGCCCTCTTGTAATTTCTGAAATCCTGAGTATAATAACAATAGTGGGATTTGAAATCCCGTTATAGAAACGAGGTGCTGATATGAGAGTAAAAAACCAAGAAATCTCTGATGCGATCCTGAAGTTTGTGAACAAGTATTTCCATGAAAATCGCAAAGCTCCTACAATAAGCGAGATTGCTGATGGTGTCGGTGTGGCCAGATCAACAACTCATCGATATATGCAGGACTTGAGCGACAATGGCCTGCTTGATTACAGCAGAGGCATCCTGTCAGCTCCGGAGAGTGCCAAGATGAAAACAGCCTATATAGCCGCCCCATTAGTAGGCTCCATTCAATGCGGCTGCCCGGAGGAAGAGCAGGAATATGTTGAAGAGTACGTCAGTCTACCTGTTTCCATGTTTGGCAAAGGAGATTTCTATATCCTTCGTGCCAAAGGTGATTCTATGGTCGATGCTGGTATCGAAGAAGATGATCTGCTTGTGATTGAGCGTAATTGCCCTGCATCGGAAGGGGATATAGTCGTTGCGCTTGATCCGGACAATCAGAACACGCTGAAACGCTATGCTGGCTATGACGAGGATGATGAATGCTATCTTCTCGCCTATGAGAATGAAGCAAAGTATCCGGGAGAAGTTATTAAGGTGAGGAGTTTTAAGGTACAAGGTGTGGCTCGTCACGTCATTAAGGCTCTCTAAAACAAATAATCTAACTCGATAGGAGATGTTTTGTTTGAACGCAGTTGATGTGAAGTGCCCGATCTGCGGCACAATCAATAAGTCTCTCGACTTAGAAGAAACAGACGGATGGATGGAATGCGAGAGCTGCGGCGAAGTAACCCAGCAGATGAAGTACGTGAAAACAAGAAAAGTCCCGTGCTATCAGATGGGTAAAGTTCAAGTGCTCGTACCGCTTCCGCAGAAATAAGAAATAAAGGAGTACGGTGATGCTGGTGGACTGGAGGATATATACCTGGTATTGCCCGAACTGTAAGGAAGAAGTTGCGGGGCTAAAAAACAAGAAGAACCAGATAAAAGTAAAATGCAGCCGGTGCGGAGCTGAAATGATCCGTACAGTTGTTGGACGGAGGCATGATGTGATCGACATCTATGCTCCAAATGGTGAAGAGCGCAAAGATTTGGAGTTGAGGATTATCTGATATGAAAGAGATAATCAAGTTCTTCAGAAAAACGGAAGGACGTGATATGAAATTGTATGGATAGGACCTACATCTGTATCGACCTGAAATCATATTACGCCTCTGTAGAGTGCGTACACCGGGGACTCGATCCGCTAAAGGCAAATCTGCTGGTTGCGGACGAGTCCCGATCTGACCAGACGATCTGCTTGGCGGTTTCCCCATCCCTTAAGGCGAAAGGAGTTCCAGGAAGGCCGAGGCTTTTTGAAGCGAAGCAGAAAATCAGAGAGTACGAGGCCAAAACGCGTACAAAGGTCGATTACATTATTGCGGTTCCGCGAATGGCGGAGTATGAAAGAATCTCCGCACAGATCTACGGAATCTATCTTCGGTATGTTGCTCCGGAGGATATTCATGTGTATTCCATAGATGAGTGCTTCATCGACTGCACTTGTTATCTTCACGCATACAGGAAGGAAGCAAATAAACTAAATACAAATCCGGCCTATGTCATGGCTATGACGATGATCCGGGATGTATTACGAACAACAGGAATTACAGCCACGGTCGGGATTGGGACAAACCTTTATCTTGCCAAAGTTGCAATGGACATTGTTGCCAAAAAGCAGCCGGCAGACAAAGATGGCGTCAGAATTGCAGAACTAAATGAAGACTCCTATAAGTTCTTGCTCTGGGATCATAAGCCGCTAACGGATTTCTGGCAGATAGGCAATGGAAAAGCAAGACGCCTTGAGAAAGCCTATATGTTCACGATGGGCGATATAGCGGCCCGAACACAGTGGGATGAGGAGTTCTTTTACAAGACCTTTGGTATTGACGGTGAGATATTAGTTGACCATGCCTGGGGAATTGAACCGGTCACGATGGCAGATATAAAATCCTATAAAAGTGATGGGCACTGCCTTAGCAATGGTCAAGTCCTTTCGAGACCGTACAAGTATCAGGAAGCTCGTCTGGTGTTCCGGGAGATGATCGAGGTCCTCTGCACGGATATGTTCTCAAAGAATCTTGTGACGCAGGGATGCTCCTGGTGGGTATCCTACGACTATAAAAGTTTAGAGGTGTGTCCTTCTTATGATGGGCCACTCAGTATGGATTTCTACGGGAGAATCCACCCTAAACACAGTAATGGGACCGTCAAGCTTCCGACCATCACCAATAATATTCAGATCATCACTGCGCCCCTACTGAAATCTTTTGATGATAAGACTGATCACCGACTTCTATATCGGAGATTAGGCGTCTGTGCAAATGATGTGAAAGAAGACAGCGGAGTGTTTCAGCTTAATATGTTTATTGATTACGAAGCACTGGAAAGAGACAGAAAGCTTCAGGGCGCTATGCTCGAAGTGCGCCGGAAGTTCGGCGCAAACGCCCTTTTCAAGGGGATGAACCTTATGGAGGGCGCAACAACATTGGAGAGAAATCAGCAGATTGGTGGCCATAAAGCTTGAACCACTTCCTGCTGGTGCAGGAGGTGAACTCAAGTGAGCAGCATTGGCATCATGGCAATGCCAGCGGACTTCCGTTATCGAGAGGTATTTCTGAAAGGAAAGCCGCAACACGACCGGTTTGATTTGTTTCGAGCTCGTCATCCGAGCATGGACGTAGGCCGGAGAGCCAAGATATTCTCGCCGTTCGATGCCTTGAAAGGATTTAATGAGGCTATTGCCTCCAAAGATATTCTATATCGTGATCGCATAGAGCTGAACGAGGATGACCAGAACGAGCTTGATCGCAGACTCCAAATCCTAAAAGGGATGACATACAACGGTAGGATGGCCAGAGTAAACCGGATTAAAGTCACGGTAGTCTACTATGTGCCTTGCGCTGATGAGAATAGTGAAGCGTATGACCTTCGTGGACGATATCATAAGCTGACGGGTATTTGCTGGAATGTGGACGAACTCTATGGGAGTATTCTTGTAGATAATACAAGAATCTCCTTTGAGGATATCCTTCGCATTGATAATGCTGATGGGATATTCCAAAAAGACTGGACCACAGATTATCCGGAAGACTAAGGAGGTATGAACAATGACATTGGAAATGAATAGACCAAAATGTTGCTGCTTCACTGGGCACCGCGAGAACAAACTCAAGAAGTCAGAAAAAGAGATTTTGGAAGACTTGAAGCAAGCTATCAATCAAGCCATTGACGATGGTTATACAACCTTCATTACTGGAATGGCATACGGTGTCGATATTTGGGCCGGTGAACTCGTATTAAAGAAGCGGTTTTGGAATCGAAATATCAAATTGATTGCCGCAATACCTTTTGCTGGCTTTGAATCTCGGTGGAACGACCGATGGAAGGACAGATATCATAAACTGCTAAACAAGGCTGACGAGGTACACCATATCTGCGACGGCTATTCTAAATACGCGTATCAAAAGCGAAATGAATGGATGGTTGATCGGTCTGCCAGAGTAATTGCCGTATATAACGGCGAGCCAAGTGGCACCGGGAATACGATCAACTATGCCAAGAAAGTGGGTGTGCCTGCTGTGTACATCCAAGCTTGAATAGGAGATGGCTGTATGTGTACACGCTTTTATGTTGAGCCCGATACAGAAGAAATCCGCGAGATAATTGCGGAGGTACAACGGTCTCAGCTTTCCGGTAAGTACATCAAAGCTGGCAATGCGATCCTTACATCCGGGGAAATCAGACCGACAAACGTTGTGCCCGTGATAGCTCCAAACCGTAGCGGTCATAGGGCTGCGTTCCCAATGAAATGGGGTTTTCAGATTCCGGGCAGATCGCTGATTGTCAACGCCAGAACGGAAACAGCAGCAGAAAAGCCCACCTTCAGAGAAGCTTGGGAAAAGCGTCGCTGCATCATACCTGCGTCATGGTGTTTTGAATGGGAACATTTAATCAGTAATTCCGGACAGAAAAAGACCGGAGACAAATATATGATCCAGCCTAATGGATCGCCTATGACCTGGCTGGCAGGATTATACCGTATAGAAGATTCGCTTCCGGTCTTTACGGTGCTGACGAGAGAGCCTACTGATGAGTTGCGACGTATTCACGACCGAATGCCATTGATTTTTCCGAAAGAAAGAATAGACGAGTGGATAGACCCGCGTTCTAACCCGGAGGAGCTCCTTCGTTTTGCAATGACCGACATGGTTATGGAAAAAGCGATATAGGATTAGACACTTTTGTGGTGAGGTGAGATCAGGATGGTATATACGCACTTAAATCGTATCCAGTTTGGAAACGGAGACGTGAGTATATTGGTTTCTATGGCTGGAACGATAGAAGAACCACAGGCAATGCTCGTGTTCCAGAATCGTGAGCCGACTGAAATCGACGGGATTAATAGCGACGCGGATTTGAGTAAAACCGTCAAAGGCGATTATCATCCGCATGATGATATTGCAATGCTCTTTTCAAAGCCAGAGAGTATAGATAGCGTTGTCTCTGCACTCTTGGCAGTTAAACGGGCAACTTTTGGCAAGGACAACGTGACTCGGTTCTACTTGGATGATGAGCCGATATCAGAAAAGACATAGGAGGTGTAGAGATGAATACAGTTGCGAATTTTGTGAAAGAGCGCAATGAGGCGCTTTTCAGCTTAGATAGGAAGAAGATTGAGGCGTATTGTGCGAAGTATGGCGATAGTGACAGTGCAAACGTACCTGATGTGGTATTTTGGGCTGGTGTCTATAAAGCAATTTGCGAGATTAAGAACGCACCGGAAGAAAAAGTGCAGATCGCTCGTACCTGGCTCAAAGCACATGGGTTTTCTGCTTCTATCTCATAACGGTGTAAGAACCTAAAACTGAATCTACGACATCACGACGGAACGGTCGGGCTGAAACAGGGCCGCACTAAATCCGCTTCCAGGTCACTTGATCGTGGGCAGCAGCCCGAACATGAACCGGTAGTTATTCCAGACATACGTGAGAGGCCACCGGCAAGGTAAGACACTATAGTTCTATCTATAGGTCTGCCTTGTCGGTGGCC
>SFGN01000102.1 GCA_004556565.1 Lachnospiraceae bacterium
AAGTCAGGAAGAACGCCTGAATGCATTTATTCAAAAATATGAACTTTCTTTACGAGAAACTGAAGTTCTTAATCTTATAAGAGAAGGGGCTTCTAATGGAGAAATATCTGCTAAACTATTTATTTCTGAAAACACGGTAAAGTTTCATGTCCGTAACATCTTAAAAAAGACCGGCTGTTCAAATCGTACAGAACTGATTACCGCGCTGAATCGGTTCGAATGATAAAACATTTCGAATTCTTTATCAAATGGTAACTATTCAGCACCTCTGCTTAGGGTACATTGATTTTTGGTCAAAACAGAGGAAATAAAATTTCTGTTACGTCATTGCTTTGTTGTAAAATGTGGATAACTTTCCACTATAACTGCCAAGTGCTTTTGGTTTGTGGATTACTGAAAAACAAATTCCCGGTTGCATCCAAATAACAGAGTATTTGTGGATTTTATCCGGGTATTATCGGCAATTATCCTTTGATTTTACCTGTTTATCCACCGTCATTTTGACAGTATATCAAAACGTCACGATTCGCTTTTTTAGCCATTTTCCGTTAAAATAGAAGTATAAAATTTAACGGAAGAAGGTGGTCTGAATGCCAGTAAATATTACATTTGAAATGGTTCAGCAATTTCGAGTGATGGGTTTAAGAAGCCTGCCCCTAAGAGTTTGCGTAAACCCTCCGGCAAAAAAGCTGGTGGACAGAACGGACACCAGGGGACACATCTGGCATTGATAACAGCTCCGGATAAAATTGTCAAGCATATGCCATCTGCATGTGAAGGATGCCCGTACTATCAGACGTGTAAAGGAACCGCATGCATTGCCGAGAAACGCCATGTCATTGATGCGGTTGTTACAGTCAATATAACGGAACATCAGATACTGGAACTTCCAGCCTGTATGCTGCATGGAGATACCCGCAGAGGGAGTTCCCTTCCGATGTAAAAGCAACCGTGCAGTATGGAGAAAACCTGCAGGCATTATCTGTTGCACTAAATACCATAGGTGCAGTCAGCGTCAAGCGTACCCACGAGATTCTTTCTGGAGTGTTTAACATCCCGATTGCAACAGGAACGATCAGTAACATGGTAAAACGATGTGCTGACAGCCTGAGTAACACTGTTGATAAGATCAAGGAGAAAATGATCGGTTCGGCACTTGGCCATTTCGGTGAAACCGGAACCAGAGTGAACAAAAAGCTCTGGTAGGTTCATGATGCCTCAAACTGTGAGTACACCTATCTTGATATCAGCCCCAAACGTGGATTTAAAGGAATGGAGCAATGTGGTGTCCTCACAGAATTTAAGGGCATTGCCGTACAGGACTGCTGGGCTTCCTATTGGAATTACCCGGGTATCCAACATGCAGTCTGCTGTGCTCATCTTCTTCGAGAATTAACCGGAATTAACGAAAACCAGCCTGAGCAGAAATGGGCATCTGCGTTTATAGACCTTTTACTGGAAATGAAAAAGGTCAAAGAAAAAGCTGTAGAGAACGGCAAGGACTCTCTGAGTTATTATTATCATCATAAATTCGATAAGAAATATGATGACCTCATCGAACAGGCCAGGAAAGAAAATCCGATTCCGGAAACCACAGAGAAAAAACGTGGTCGGAAGAAAAAGGGGAAAATCCTTGCCCTGGTAGAACGCCTTGCGAATTACAAGGCCTCAGTATGCCTTTTTATCCATAATTTCATGGTTCCGTTTGACAACAACCAGGCGGAGCGTGATCTTCGAATGATAAAGGTTAAGACCAAAGTATCCGGCTGCTTCCGAACCGAAGAAGGTGCCAGAGATTATCTAAAAATCATGTCCTACGTTGGTACGGCACATAAGCAGGGATACAATGCTTATGAAGCAATCAAAAATGCACTCTCAGGTCATCCAGATTTCATCTTTGAATAAGGGTGGTTCTGAACAGTTACGAATGATATTACAAATCCTTTTTCTACAATTAAAAACTTTTATGGCAAATTCTATTGTAGGAGTTGGTTGGGCTGTTTCCATCAATAGCTGGATAATTACTGCTTTTTGCATTCTCAGCTTGCGACTCACCGGTTCTTTCGCCGCGAAAAAAAGGTCGCCCATATCGGACAACCTTCTATAAACTATAAAATGCTGATTTTTAAGGTGTCAGCACACCTAATAGTCTCTCTTAAGATATGGCATGAGATATTTATATTTTCCCCTTTCACTAGCCGATTCAGCCATACCCTCCTCTGCTATGTCAAGATATAATATAATCTATTTCTGTCCGAAGTTCCAGCATAAACTTACTATTCATTTTAACAGCATTTCCTCAAACTTAAACAAAACCGCCGCCATCTAATAGTTAAAATCCACGACATGACCATCTTCATAATATCCAATCCCTCTGTCTAAAATGTGTTGTCTAAACAGTATATACCATTTCATTTTATTTTTTGAACCCATATTCTTTTTTCAGCCTTTCATAGATTTCAAAAGCCACCGGACAAACAGATACCACATCTAACACACTATATAAGCTCCTCAGACGTTCTGGTTGATTCGTATATGGATATTTCTTACAGGATTCAGGCTTGCACTCCCCCAATTTACAACTCCCGTCTGCCGTTAAAAAGTCACATGGCTTATGCTTTGTCTGGTAATTCCCCTCGGAATCTTTTCGTACCAAATATTGTTCAGCAAAATCTGTAGCGGCTAATCCTAAATACAGTGCGTCTTTCTCAACCTCTTCCTCCGGAATACTTCCATGATACATCTTGCAGCAATTTCTACATCTATTACAATCATATTGTGCAAACAACTCGTCATGCAATTTCACAAACTGCTCATCCAGTTCTTTTTCATCCGCATTACATTTCAAAAATGTACGAAATTCCAGATTTTCTCTTTCTCTTTTCTGTGCTTCAAATTTAACTTTCCTTGGCGCCAACATTGTGTTTCTATCCTCTTTCTTCTGAAAATTATATTACATGTGAACCTGGTTAGATTCTACCACAGTTCTCACTTCTGATAAACTAAAAAACCTTCCAGAACAAATGTCCTGAGAGGCCGCGAAACATCCTGTAACAACTGAGTACTTCTCTTCACAGCCAGATATCAGAAATGGTATCTGGCTTTTATTTATATACTATCGCCTCAACAATCTCACCGTCTCGAATTATTTCCAATTTTTCTATTCTTATTGGTATTAACCCTTCTATCTAATTCCCACATTGGAACCCTTTTATCGATCAAAGCATATTTGATATAATCAACTTTTACGGAACTTCCCTTAAATTGTTTGTCTTTGGGGTATTTAAGGTTTGCAAAAAACACATTACTCTGCACTATGCCTTAATCAAACTAAGAATTCTTCTAAGTCCGGATAATCCATAATATGTTTTCTTACATAATTTCTTTTAAATGCCGCAAATATACTGGTTCTACTCAATGTAGCTTTTAAACTTCTTTTATAACGTTGTAATTCTGGATCTTTTTTATGCCTTTCCAGTGTTTTATATAAGACATTCATCTCATCCGACAAACGGTTGATTCTGTGTTGACATGCGGCTTCTCGAATCCCTGTATTGCGTTTTTCAAAACAATCCTGTATAAGCTCTGCTGTCATAATGGCACATTCCTCATCCACTATATTATGTACATTAACATGTCCATTTTCATAACATTGTTCTATCATATCTTCTGGATCCTCAACACAACAATCTATAATTTTGTCGTCATATTTTGCTTCTTTTTTTAGATTATTACAATGTGGGCATACATAAAATAAATTGTTCCAATCAAAAACTCTCTCTGGTATTTTACGCCCATGATGAGGTCTTAAATGTTCCACTTCTGGATCCGATAGCCCTCCCAACTCACAAATATAGCACTTATCATTTGAATCTTCTTTTAATCTCTGTATTACATCTGGCTTGTTATAAACTCCGTTGGCCTTTTGTGCTTCAACAGTAAGTGATGGAGGTGGGATAGGATTTCCCTCTATTTTAATCACTGCCCTTACCCCCTATTTGAAAATTCTAATTTCAAACGGCTATATTCGGCCGTTAATTCTTTTGCAAGATAATCTGGTATTTCATCCAAATAGAATTCCAGTTTATCTATTTCTTCATATTCTTCATCTGATAACTCATCCTTAGAAACCAGAACTTTATATCTTTCATATTTTTTCCTTAATTCTTCCGACAATTTGTCCGCTTTAAAATATCCTTCTACAATTCCTTCATATGGTAGATTTTTCAATCCATTTTTTACAAGTGTTCTATTTTCAAGATCATAAATAACAGCGTCATCTAAAGAACTTAAAATAAACGGAGAATGTGTTGTAATAATAAATTGAATATTAGGAAAAAGAGGTGTTAGAATAGGAAGTATCTTTTTCTGTAATTCTAAATGCAAATGTGTTTCAATTTCATCAACCAATACAATTCCTTCCATATCAAACTCTGTTCGCAGTCCTGACTTTGCCTCCATTCTTATAATCAGATCATTAATAATCTCAAATATTGCTGCATAACCACTGGACATTGTATTAAAATCAAAGGGTTCTCTATCTGTCTCGCAGATAGAAAACTGAAATGTTTCATCATTGAATTTTAACTGGACATTTTCATCTTCAAAAATTTTCTTTAAAATATCCTCGAATGCATGAAACCATTTATCTATCTTCTGGGATTTTTCCTTATCCTTTGTAAAAGCCTGAGTAGCTTTCAAATCTACAAGATATTTTGTGAATTTTATACCTGGATTTTCAGCAATACTATATTTGTCCTGGAATTCTATTTTTTCAATATTTTTGTATTCTTCCACTTGAAATTCTCTTTCAGCTTTATAATATGCAAAAATAAAATTCCCATTTTGATATTTTTCTTTCAACATAGCATTAGAAGTACTATTTAAAGTCACCCCTGAATCTAATTTTTTTAACTCCCTTTCCCAAAAATTAAAATTTTTCTTAGCATTAAAAATCTTTTTTCTATTTTCTTCTGAATCTTCTAACAAATTAAATCTGTTAATCTCATTTAAAGAACGCTCATACATCATTTTAACATGGTCTAATGGTGTACCATGTTCACCCAAAAAGCTTTGAATATATTTTACTACAGCTTCCAATACACTTGTTTTTCCACTTCCATTTTTTCCCGTTAAAATCAAATGTTTTCTTTTATCTTTATCAAAAGGAATTGAAATGTTCTCTAAATGACGAACTTTTTTTATTTCCATATCCGTCAAAAAAGTTTGTTCCATAATTCTCCCTCCAATATTTTATAATACAGTTATTTTATCACATTTGCTTTTAAAAATACACAACAAAAAACCACCCAAGATCGAAGTCCTGAGAGGTTGAAAATCTTTTCTGAAATTGTACGTTCTAAAAACATATGATTAACGTTTGCGAAACTGTGGGAGCCCGTAAAATAAGGTTCTGTGGATATATGTGCTGCATACGTGCTGCGAACCCACAGCAACCTACAACCACCAAGCACTTCTCTTCATAGCCAGGTATCAGAGATGGTATCTGGCTTTTTGGGTATCTGTCTCTGACTAACGTTTTAAAAACTATTTACCAGACTTAGTAAACAGAATGTTACAAACGCTTGGCTCTCATTACTCCTCACCACGCTTCGGCAATCACCTAAATATATGTAACAAGCATAATTTCAACAGATTATTATTTTTCGTCTAAATCACCGACAACAAATTTGCTCTTAGCAATTATTTTATCAATCGACATCACAATTCTCTGTGTATTGTCTACATAGGTTGACAGATCCTCCACCACAAAGCGTATTGCCTGATTCATGGAGCGTTCAATTCCAAGGTTACCATTCATAGAATCTTTTAATTCTTCTACCGAAACATTACTTTCTGTTATTGAAACTTTCATCTCTTTTAAAGAACATAAATATTCTATCAATGATTCTTGATTTCCTTCTTGATTTGCATATTTATTTTCTAGCAACCCCAAAGTATTATTTTCTACTTCATCCCATAATTTTTCAATAGTTTGATTGTGGATTCTTAATTTTGTTGCAAATTCAGTGATATATCCTGCAGCTTTTTTAGATTCCTTACGAACAAAAGACGCCACACCATTTCCACCGTTTTGATTAACACGATCTATCTCAGCAGCACTTTTCGATATTCCGCCTGACATAATTTCCATTTCATCTTTAAGGCTATCGATTTCTTCTGAAAGCAAGTTAGCATTTTCCTCTATCTCAGCCAAAAAATCTAAAAATCCTTTATCAGTATCATCTTCCAATTCTATCGCTTTTTCTTGAAATTGGTTTGTATTTTCAAGACCTGCCAATGTCATAAAATCTTTCACCGGATTGCTATATGATACGGTTCCATTAACTGCCCCATCCATATTAACCTTGAGATACTCAATCAATTCGGCAAATTTTTTAAAATGTGTAGAATAGTCTTTTGCTCTATACTGTTTCAAATCAAAAGGCAATTTAGATAAATCATCTTTTGTAATTACAATCGTCTTTTTATTAAATGTATGGGCAATACCTAATTCATACATTACATTCGGATTCAATCCTGTCAAATCAGCTATAACTACATCCGCTTTATAAATCGGTTCTATAATATCTCTCAATATATTTGGCTCAATCACAAATTTTGTGGGATTTAGGATTCCGCTCGTAGCTACGACGGCTCATATCGAATAGTTTCAGAAAGAAATATTCGTCATCAGGATATTCGTATCCCTGTCTGCAAAGAGTCTTGAACATGCTCGATAAAGTCATAAACGACCTGCTTCTTCTTGCCACCGGCGATCCATAGGATATGACCTGTCTCCATGTCAATGATGTGTGTTGCATAGCG
>SFGN01000103.1 GCA_004556565.1 Lachnospiraceae bacterium
AACAAGGATATAAGGCATTATGCCAATTACAACATAGGAGGTTTTTACGATGACAAGATATGATGACCGTTACGATGAGTTCGGCTATGAGCGTGAGGATTATGACGGCACACTGGAACTCAACGAGTATTTGACGCCCCGAGAGGTGATGGAGCTGCTGGCAATCGGGAAGAACACCTTCTACAAGATGGTCCAGTCTGGTGAGTTGCCGGCGTTCAGGATTGGGAAGCAGTGGAGGGTGAAACGGGCAGATATGGAACAGTGGGCAGATGGACGGATAGGCAGATAAAACTTGAAATATTGGGGGAATTCACGCTTATATAGCGGTTTTCTCCCGATATTTTTATTTGTTGCCGCCCATCTGCCCATCCGCCGAGGCGGGTTTATCCCCTGGAAACTGTGATGCAGTTGTAGGATTGTCGCTATAAATAATTCCGCGTTGGTCGCAATAATCTTTGAATAATGCTATACATGCATTAACAAGCCTTGGATACCAATTATATCGGTATGCGTATTCAATTAAACTTGTTAATTCATTCCAATCTTGCTTGTTGAGGGGCCTACCTATATGCAAGGAGGGCATTGACTCTTGCGTATCGAATGACGATTTGGATATTTGCGCAGAAACACTCTCGGTATCAGATGGAGACACTGATTTAACTTTGATAGAATAAGGACTTGACTCAGAATCTGGCACCTTTAGGCTTTCATTATACATGAATTCTACCAGATCAAATACAGGAGGGGCTTCTTCTCTTACTTTAGGAGTAACTGCTTCTTGCATTTCTTTAAGAAAATTGATGGCATCAACGGTAAAATTACCTGTTTGCAAGGTGGAAGAAGTTGTGGGACATCCAGTGACTCTTTCGAATCCTTTCACTGTGTCCTCTACAAAACTTTGATTATATTCGGCACTATACAGCGCTTCGATAAAATACATCCTTAGTCCGATAAGGTCGATTTGAGGAATATCCTCAAATTGCTTTTGACGTATCTGCCCATCATATTTGTATTGGAAATAATCCAAGAAGTAGAGAAAAAAGTCTGCAATTTCTTCAGTCACACGGTATCTCCTGCCCCGCTTAAATATGGAGATGTTAATCCCAATTTTGGAAAGATCATTTATAAGTGAACGAATGCTTACGCGAATAGAATCTCGATTTGTGGCTTTTACGGTTCTATCCAGTTTTATAAAATTTTTTTCACTTAATTGGCCTGATTCTCGTAAAACAAAGAAGCGTTCGAGACTTACATATTTGGGCATTGTTGGGCGATCCTTTCTTGAAAAGTTGTGTTGGGACATTTTTGCTTTCAGATTGTCACATACAAAGCCCCTCCGATTTGGTATTATGACCTCGTCACCTACGGGTGGCGAGAATATATTAAAGGAGTTTTTGTTATGACTATTTCGACTATTGATGTTATTGCTAACGCTGAGTCCGCTTTCCTGAATGGTAAGCGTGGAACTTTTGCCATTGTCCGTACGCCCGAAGATGGAAAGCTCTGGTATGCTGCTCCGGGAGTTCAGAGCGAAGTGCTGCTTCTTCGTATGTACGCCAACGGCAGAGCAATTGATGAGAATTCGTTTTCCGGCACACTGATCATCAGATCGGACGCTAAGAAGGACCAGAGATGGTTTGCCTACTACATCTGCGATGATCACAAGGCAACTTATATCGCATCTTCTTGGGATGAAATTCCTGACTTTTCACTTACGGCAGTTGTATCAGCACCTAATATCCCCGGAGGGAATGAAGAACCTATCGTTATCCGGGCTGGATTTACTGCGCGCTCCAGTGCTGTTGCACGTGTGCAAAATGAGGACCTGGCTCGCGCGGTAGCGGTTCAAGAGCAGTTGCGTAGAAGCTGGAGTGGAACGATGCAGGGACACTCCGAGGAAAGCTATACAATGGCTTACCAGAGTGGTGTTGAAAAGCCAAATGCTGTGAATGATTTTGCGATGATTTGAGGTGATGATTATGTCTATTTTTGATTGCTTTCAGCACATTGGGGATGTCGGTTGTACCGACATCCCTGAAGGCATTGGCAGCTTTTGGAAAGGGCTCAAAAAGCTGACTGAATACGTTCCCGAAGATATTCCGACGGGTAATTATTCAGAGCCTGTTGAGTCCTTAGAAGATGCTGAAGACAACGAGACGCAATGTGCTCAATACGATTTGACCGACGGCTTGCCTAAGGTCAGTTCGATGCCGATTGAAGATATACCGAGAGGGGATTATGGTGAGCCCGAAATCGTCCCTGCTCTTGTATCTTTTTGTCACGATCAGAAGCCCGAGTGTATTCCAACAGGAGATTATACTGAATTGGAGAAGGGCAAAATCCCAGAAGTGCTGGCGATCAGGACTTCCTCAAAGCGTGCTGCGATGCTTCCACCCGATATTTCTTCGGGATTGGGCAGCCGGGAGGAATCCAAAGACATTGTTGCCTTGGAATCCTACGTTGTCTCTCAAGGGACTTGGATGAAATACGACGGTATTCTCTGCATGTATCACTCGCCTTGCTGGCGCAAGCTTGTGAGCGAGGATGCTGCGCTTCGAGAGATCCGCACCATGCTTTACGAGTACGATGATATTCGCGGTAGTTTGACGGCATCTGACTATCACAGACTCTATCGCGGCCTGATGTCGCATCCCGATATTCCGGAACTGTCCAACTTAGAGCCGCCCCGCGATACCATCAACTGCAACGATGGAGCGCTGAATTTAATCAGTCTTCAGGCCCATCTGCCTTGCCCAGAAGACAATTTCTTCCATGCGTTCGATCTGTCGTGTGAACAGATTTTAGATCCTCCGATGAGGGGGGACTATTTTGAGATGTTTGCAGCGCAGATCAGCTCAGGAAACCCGGACGTAAGGCGTCAGCTGTTGGAAATGCTTGCTATTGCTATGACTGGCACGCAGCTGAAATACTTCTATGTGATGCTGGGACCGAGCAATTCCGGCAAGAGCCAATGGGGACGCTTTGTGCAGGAGCTATTAGGGCGAGAAAACGTTGAGTCTGTCCAGTCCATTGCTGACTTTGGCGGACGGTTTACGACCGGCTCGCTGTGCGGAAAGCTGCTGGCCAGCTGCCTTGATCTGCCCAACGGGACATTGCCGCAAAATGCAATCGGTGTTCTGAAGACGTTCTGCGGCGATGATTCGGTGAAGGGCGAAGTGAAGTATAAGCAGAGCTTTACCTATTATAGAAAACCTTTGCTTATGATGGCCGGTAACCACTCGATTAAGGTGAATCGGGCTGAACATGAAGATGCGCTGTTCAATCGCATGATTGTTGTGCCTTTTGCTGACCCAAATGTCGAGGAATCCGAACGGATACCTGATTTATACCAGCATTTTTTGGATGAGGCTCCCTATATTGTCCATGAAGCTTGTATGGCGTATCAGGAACTGGCTGCTCGAAACTGGGTTCCCACAAGAGTTCCTGTCCCTGCTGAGTACGCGCCGCAAGAAGGAAACCAAGCACTCTTGGCGGCCAAGGCATTTGTTGAGGACTGCATTTCATTTGAGACGGGTTCACAGGTGACTACGGCCGAGCTGTATGATGCGTACTTAGAGTACGCAGAGGAAGAGGGCTATCCTCAACTGAACATGACTACCTTTAGCCGTGCGCTGTCTAAGATGCTGAAGCAAGCAATTCCTGAAGCTGCCACAGTCAAGCGGGTGAACGATGCGAACATTCGCGGATATTCGAATATCACATTGATGTGAAGCGCGACGAGGCGGATTGATGAAGTTACCGCAAAGCAAAGAACTGAAAACGAGCATTATATATTAGTACATATGCTCGCGTCGATTGAGAGGTGTACTACATGACCTATGTTAAATATGAAGATATGCCGTTGGTCCTCAACGTAGAGGACATTGCCGACACACTGATGATCGGCAGGAATAAGGCATATAATTTAGTTAATTCTGGAAAGATCAAAGCGCTGCGGATAGGGAATCATTACCGAATTCCGCGTGATTCATTTATAGCGTTCCTGAAGGGTGAACGCACATCGGCTTAAATACCCAGGCGGGCAGCATTCAATATTTGAGTGACTGCCCGCCTTTATTATATACAAAATGTGATTCGAAAGGAAGGATGAACTATGTCAGTTCGAAAAAGAGGAAACAGGTATCAGGTGGTCTATCGCTGCCCCGGTGAGGCTTCGCCACGCACGGAAACCTTTAAGACCGAAGATGAGGCTGTGATTCGAGACAGGTCAATCAAAATGGCAAAGGCAAATGGCACATTTGAGCCGCCAGCAAGGCTTTCCAAGGGCGTTGTGCAGCAGACAAAGGATATCACAGTGTCTGAGTTCCTTGATGAGTACATACAGGTCTATGGCTTGAAGAAGTGGGGCAACTCCTACTACTCATCGAGCATCAGTTTGCTGAAAAACTATGTCAGGCCGTACCTCGGCAATCGCTATGTGAGATCTATCACCGTAAAGGATATGGATGCCTATTATACGATGCTCTTGGACCAGCCTGCGGTCGTTGTATCTGGACATCTCGACACAGGGGCTAAAGTCAGCGCGAATACCGTATCAAAGGTCCACAAGCTGTTAAAATCGGCGTTCAATAAGGCTGTGGTTTGGAAGTATACACCCGTCAATCCGGTTATTGGAGCAACGCTGCCGGAGTGTAAGGCTGCGAAACGAGCGGTATGGTCAGACAGAGAAGCGATACATGCACTCGATGTCTGTGACCATCCAGTGCTGCGGATCGCCATGTATTTAGCGCTGGGATGCTCTATGCGATTAGGGGAGATATTGGGACTACAGTGGGACCATGTCTTTATGGATGATGCTCTTGTTGCATCGGGAGAAGCCTACCTGAAGATCGACCGCGAATTGCGCCGGTGTAGCAACGATAGCATTAAGGTACTGGAACAGGTTCACCGCAGTACGGTGCTGTTCAAATTCCCGCCGGTTATGCCCAAGAAATGTACGACAACACTGGTTCTGAAGGCACCTAAGACGGAGAGCAGCAACCGAATCGTATATCTTCCCTTAGCCGTTGTAGAAGAGCTTCGAAAGGTCAAGGAACAGCAGAGGGAGAATAAGGCTCTTTTGGGTAATGAATATAAAGATTATGGATTGGTCGTGGCGCAGATCAATGGGAACCCTTATGAACAAAGAGTGATCGATAAGAGCTTCAACAAGCTGATCAGAAAGAATGACCTGCGGCCTGTTGTATTCCACAGCTTGCGCCACAGCAGCACATCCCTGAAGCTGAAACTGAGCAGCGGCAATATCAAGGCTGTTCAGGGGGACACGGGACATGCTGAGGCCAGAATGGTAACAGACACTTATGCCCATGGCTTTGACGAGGATAGAAAGCTCATTGCGCATGAAATGGACTCTGGGTTCTTTTCTAAGGTCGGCGGACAAGAGAAGGAAGAGATTGATAACGATGCGATCGAGAAGCTGAAAATACTGCTTCGGCAGCATCCGGAACTGTTACCGGATATCCTCGATGCAGCGGTGAAAACCACCGCAAAAACTGGTGAAAAAGGGTAAATGTTGGCATTTGTAAGCATATCGCTTGCCTTGTGGGTGGATTTAACGTCAGCTTTGTAAGCAAAAACCGCCTGTATATGCAAGCATATTTGGCTGAAGAAAAACTCCATGGTGCTGAAAGAAAATAAAATGAAAAAGCCTTGGAAGTGTTATTTTCCAAGGCTTTTTGGCACCCACGAGAGGATTCGAACCTCCGACCTATCGCTTAGGAGCTACATCGTTCGGATCGTGCCTTGTAGTACGTCATGCTTCAAAATGCCCGCAAACCCGCATGAATACTGGCTTTTTTATCGAACTGCCTGTTGCGGAGTATCTGAAAATATCGCCTAATATTGGCTCGTTTTGCACTCAAATCGAACCTGCTATTAGACAAATATTAGACAGATTTTCAGCTGTCACCCCAAACACCGGGGACTCTTTGGAACTATCTTACCCAATAATTTGACATTGTTCAAGAGGAAGAAAGCGTAAGCTGACTTCCTCTTGTTTTTATATACAGATGCAGGAGGTGACGCCTATGTCGTTAAATCTACCCTATTACTACGGTCATTCCGGTGAACAATACGCTTTCTTCCGTATCCCCAAATTGTTGCTGACCGATGACCGCTTTGCTGAAATCTCGACCGATGCCAAACTGCTGTACGGACTGCTGCTGGATCGTATGGAGTTGTCCTATCGGAACGGCTGGATCGACGAGCAGAATCGCGTCTTTATTATCTTTACAGCGGAGGAGGTCATGTCCACTTTGCGCTGCCGTTCTGAGAAAGCGGCACGGCTTTTCTCTGAATTGGACAGCGCCAAGGGCATCGGTCTAATTGAGCGTAAACGGCAAGGGCTGGGGCGGCCTACGCTGATTTATGTGAAAAACTTTTCTGGTGCGTAATGTGGTTTATTTCAACTTCAATACGCCATTTTCGCCGCAGGATTATTCTGCAATTTCCAGAGATTCGATAATCGAATTTCAAGACATTCGATTTCCGAACTTCTGGACATTCGATAATCGAAATCTAATAAGACTGAGATATAGCAAGACTGAGAATAGAAAGAATACCACCCGAAAAAAGAATAACTGTAAGAAGCAACAGCTTTGTTAGAACAGGGGCCGCAAGGCTCCTTTTTTGTTGGAGGAGGTGTCCCATTGAAAACAATCGCACTGGCAAATCAGAAGGGCGGCGTGGGTAAGACCACCACAGCCGCCAGCCTCGGCATTGGTCTTTCTCGGCAAGGTAAAAAAGTCCT
>SFGN01000104.1 GCA_004556565.1 Lachnospiraceae bacterium
GCTTGATAATCCTGAACAGTACATACTGAAATGCGGTCGCTGGATGCGAAAAATGAGTATTGACGAGCTACCGCAGCTGTTCAATATTTTCAAGGGAGACATGAGCATCATCGGTCCCCGCCCTGCTCTTTGGAATCAGGATGATTTGATTTCCGAGCGTGAAAAATACGGTGCAAATGATGTGAAACCGGGTCTTACCGGCTGGGCGCAGATCAATGGGCGAGATGAATTGGAAATCCCGGTCAAAGCCAAACTGGACGGCGAATATGTGGAAAAAATGAGTTTCGGATTTGATTGCAAGTGCTTTTTCGGGACGATCAAATCGGTTTTGCATCATGACGGGGTTGTCGAGGGGGGAACTGGTGAGATGAAGAAGAATGAAGAAGAGAAAGAGACAGTAAGCAAATGAGTGATATATTGGCTATAACCGGAGCTACTGGCAAAAAATCGGGAGGTGGTATAGTTAAAATACTTTCTGCCCACAAAGATGAAGTTTCAACAAAGCTTCCAGGCGGTGTCAGAGCATTGGTCCGCTGCACATCAAACACCTCAAAGATAGATGAATCGCTTCTTCACTTTGAGAAGATGTATGGAGAATTAACTGATTCGATATTTTTAGAGCAAGCATTTCAAGGCGTTGATACTGTACTACATATTTCAGGTTTGACACTGACGCCAAATATTGTTGATGCTGCAGTTAAGTGTCATGTAAGGCGACTAATATGTGTACACACAACAGGTATTTATTCAAAATACAAATCTGCTGGAGAAAACTACCGAATCATTGATTCATATGTGGAAAAGCAGTGTCAGGACAACAATATAGCTCTCACTATTCTTAGGCCAACAATGATCTACGGGAATATCAGTGATAATAATGTAGTTAAGTTCATCAAGATGGTGGATCGGTTGCCGGTAATGCCTGTTGTCAACGGAGCAAGGTATGTTTTACAACCCGTACACTACATGGATTTGTCAGAAGCTTATTATAGTGTTTTGATGAAAGAGAACACGGCAAACCATAATTATATACTATCTGGGGGTGAACCTATCTCTTTAAGAGATATGCTTTCAGAAATCGGTAACTGCCTTGGAAAAAAGGTGCTTTTTATAAGTTGCCCATTCCCTGTCGCCTATGCAGGAGCTTGGGTTTTATATTTGGTAACATTTAAAAAGAAAGATTACAGGGAAAAGGTTCAGCGCCTTTGTGAGCCACGTGCCTACCCACACGATGATGCAAAGCGAGACTTTGGGTATTCTCCTCGAAACTTCGAAATCGGCATTGTGGATGAAGTGGAAGAGTATAAAGTACATCGTGGTTGATTGAAAGGAAGTACAGGATGAAGATTCTGGTTGTTTGCCAATATTACTATCCGGAGCCATTTCGGATTGCCGACATTTGCGAGGAGCTGGTACAGCATGGAAATGAAGTTACCGTTGTAACGGGGACCCCAAATTACCCTATGGGCGAGATATATTCCGGCTATGAGAACGGCAAAAAGGCAGAAGAAACCGTCAATGGTGTTCGGATTATCCGTTGCCCGATTCACCCGAGAAAGCAAGGCGCAATTCACAGGCTTTGGAATTATTACAGCTATCCACATCTATCCAAACGTGTGGTACGGAACTTAAATGATGATTTCGACATTGTTTTTTTATACCAGCTCTCTCCGGTTATGATGGCAAAAGCAGGCATTTGGTACGCCAGACAATATCATATTAAATCAGTGTTGTATTGCTTGGATCTTTGGCCTGAGTCACTAGTGGCGGGCGGAGTAAAAAGGGGGTCATTAATATACAAATTCTTTCATAAGGTGTCGAAAAAGATATATAAAGCAGTGGACAGTATTCTGATCACCTCAAGATCGTTTGCAGAGTATTTTGAGAAAGAGTTTGGAATTACGAATCCTCAATATTTGCCGCAATATGCTGAAGCATCGTTTACGCTTGAAACGTGCAAAAAGGAACCAAATGATACAATTGATCTTGTGTTTGCGGGCAATGTCGGCACCGCGCAAAGCGTCGACACCATTATCAAAGCAGCCACCTTGTGCAAGGACATTCCTAATCTTCGCTGGCACATAGTCGGCGATGGGATTGCTCTTTTGGATTGCAAAAAGATGGCAGAAAAATTTGAAGTTCCCGTGATCTTCCACGGGAGACAACCGGTTGAACAAATGCCGCGCTACTACGCCATGGCTGATGCAATGCTTGTGACGATGCAAAAAGATCCTGTGCTAAGTCTGACATTGCCTGGAAAGGTGCAGTCCTATATGGCGGCGGGCAAGCCGATCATCGGTGCAATAGACGGAGAAGCAAAACGCGTGATTGAACAGACTCAATGTGGGTATTGCGTTCCAGCGGGAGATTTTGAGGGTCTTGCAAAAATATGCATGGAGATTGCGGACAAACGCGCGGAATACGCTGCCTTAGGAAACAGATCTCGCGAGGCGTATGAACAGATGTTTTCTCGGGATCGGTTTATGAATTCTTTGGAAAAGCATTTTTGCGATATGTGTACTTCGACCACACAAAAGCAGCCCATAGTTTCAGGGGATCTTGCACCCGAAATGGAGGAAAGCAAATGAATGTTCTTTTGATTTCCGCAAAGGCGGAGCACCCCAATGGCGGGATCGCAATCTGGACGGAGCACTATTTGAACGCTTGCGGGTGTGAAAGTAATCTATCCTGTGATTTGGTGAATGTTGCCATGACCGGCAAGCGCGCTGCCTGCGCAACGGCAAAGCGCAGCGTGAAAGACGAGATTGCTCGCACGCGGGGCATTATGAAGCAGTTGAAGGGATGCCTGAATAAATGCTCCTATGATGTGGCACACCTTAATACCAGCGTTGGGACATACGGGATCATCCGGGATTATATGCTGGCACGGAAAATTGAGAAAAAGGGAATCCCGGTTGTATTGCATTTTCATTGCGACATACCGAGTTGGGTTACAAATCGTATTACCGCACATTTCCTTAAAAGAATTCTGATAGTCAGCAAGATGAATTTGGTGCTGTGCGAAAGCAGCAGGCGCTATCTTTTAGATCGATTTAGTGCGGAAAGCGTGAAAATCCCGAATTTTGTGGACGGGAAGCTGATCTCAACGCCAAAAACAGTTCGCCCCCGGATACAGAATGTTTTGTTCGTCGGCAGGGTCTCCGCAGAAAAAGGTGCCGGGGAGATTTATAAGATTGCACGGTGTTTTCCGGACATTGTTTTTTCAATGGTTGGCGAAGTTAGTAGCGAGGCCGCTTCATGGAAGTGCCCGGATAATGTGAAACTTCTCGGGGTAAAAGATCACTCGCAGGTTCTTTCCGATCTTGATGATGCGGATCTGTTTTTGTTCCCTTCTTACACAGAGGGGTTTTCGCTGGCGCTGGCGGAGGCCATGGCTCGTGGTCTGCCTGTTATTGCAACCAATGTTGGGGCAAACGAAGAAATGTTGGAAAATAAGGGCGGCGTTATTGTACCCGTGGGCGATGTTGAAGCGATGAAGGTCGCACTGGAACAGATGAAAGCCTCGGAGACGAGGCAAAAGATGTCCGATTGGAACCGAAATAAAGTTCGAGACCAGTATGAAACAAGTCAGGTTATCCGCTTTCTGATGCAATGCTACAAAAACGTTATGAGGAAAGAAATAAAATGACGCTATATGATTTTGTAAAAAAGTCTTCTGGTGCTATATATAAATATTTGATGTCCCCGATAATCCGAGTGTCTTTAGGCAAATGCGGACGACGAGTTAGGTTCTCCAAAGGTAGGTTTTATGGAATTCAAAACATTGAAATCGGGAGTAATGTATCTTTGGGCGAAGGCTTTAGGTTGTTTGCTACCCGCGCCAAGATCATTATCGGTGACGATGTAATGTTCGCGCCCGGCGTTACCGTTGTGACCGGAGACCATCGTACGGATATGTTGGATCGCCCCATGATAACCGTAACCGACAGTGAAAAACTTCCAGAGAACGATAAAGATGTTGTTTTCGAAGGCGATAACTGGGTAGGAGCAAATGCGATTATACTAAAAGGCGTGACGGTCGGAAAAGGTGCGGTTATCTCTGCCGGTGCTGTTGTCACGCACGAGGTCCCTCCGTATGCAATTGTCGGCGGTGTACCTGCAAAAGTAATACGGATGCGAAGCGAAAAAAATAAGGAAAAATCTGTGCATATTGAAGCAGATGAAATACCATAAGGAGATCAAGTGGAGAAAAAATTCGTAATTGTAACCGGAGATAAATATCCGGATGAGAATGCAGGAGCGATCAGAATTCAGTCGTTTGCCAAGATTATTACTGAGTTGGGGTTTTCTCCCTGTGTGATCGGAATGGGCAGGTCAACCTCGTTTCAATGGAGCGAATATGACGGCATTTCTTACTGTTCTTTGCGTTATGATCGTAAAAACCGTGTTTCGCGCATATTTGGTAGGGCTCTGTTCGGGCACAATTTGAAAAAAGTCTTGAACCGCAGCAAACTATCGGACATTAGTGGAATTCTGTATGTTTCAGGTGGAATTTTTGCTTTGCGCTATGTAAAGCGTCTTTCCCGCAGATATGCCATACCGTTATATTTTGACAGTGTGGAATGGTATTCCCCGAGCGAATTCAAAATGAGGAAAATGTCGCCGGCGTATGTGGCAAACAATCGCCTGAACACGCACAGTGTTGATCGAAAATTCCGCGTGTTTGCTATCAGTGCATTTTTGGAAGAGCATTTCAGAAGCCGCGGAATTCCCACCATACGCATTCCTGTCATAATGGATGTGCAAAAGATGCCGTTTCGTGAAGCGAATGACGAATCGACAGAGAGCGAAAAAATCCGCATGATTTATGCCGGCTCTCCCGGAAGGAAAGACAGGCTCTGCGAAATGGTAGAAGCCATCGGCTTGCTTTCACCCGAGGAACGGAGAAGAATAGAATTCCACATTGTTGGCTTGACATCGGAGGGGTATGCAAAGATTTACGGAGAGGTCCCCCCGAGCGAACTTGCGGAATCGATTGTTTTTGAGGGGCGGAAGCCTCGCCATGAGGTGATACGGCAGGTCGCCGATTCGGATTTTGCGTTTCTCCTGCGTCCGCCCGAAGAACGTTATGCAAAGGCGGGGTTTCCGACCAAGGCGGTTGAGAGCCTTTCGGTAGGAACGCCGATGCTCTGCAATTTTTCCTCCGACCTTTCTGCGTATCTCAAGGGCGGAGAAAACAGCGTGATTATAGGCAATTGCACGACTGATGCTTGTTACCGAGCGTTAAAGCAAATACTTGGGATGAGCCGGGAGCAGATGAACCGTATGCGGGCAGAAGCGAGAAGAACCGCCGAAGAAAATTTCGATTGGCGAAAATATACGAGTGCGGTTGAAAAGTTTATGTTGAAAATGTGAGAGAGGATAACAATGCGTGTTTTGCAAATCGGAGGAACATATGTTGGCGCACAAAGGATCATTGAAGGCGAAACGCACAGATGGCTTATCAAAAACGGTCATGAGAGCCGGGTGTTGTACGCTATTGGAGAGCCGGACGATGAGAACACCGTTTGTTATGAAACACGTCCGGAGAACCTGTCACGGAGGCTGTTAAACAAAGTTTTCGGCAATACCCCCTGCTATGCCCGCCCGCAGACACGCCGGATTATTCGTTATATAAAAGAATGGAAGCCGGATGTCGTGCATCTTCATGTGTTGCACCACGGATATGCGGATTACATATTTCTTTTGAATTTTCTTGCCCGTGAGCAGATACCTGTTGTATTTACCATGCACGATATGTGGGAGGCAACAGGTGGATGCTATCATTATTCGGCGCAACAATGTGATGGTTATAAAAACGGTTGCTGTAATTGCCCAGCTGAACCGGTGACGCTGGATTGCAAGCCGAGCCAAACCGAAAAATATTTTTCGGTTAAAAAAAAGATTTTCAAAAAGCTGAATAATCCCTGCTTTGTTGCCGTTTCTCCGTGGGTTGCGGAGGAAGCAAAGCAAACTGCACTTGCAACCTATCCTATATACACCGTTTGGAATGCAGTGAGTTATACGGAGAAGACGGCTTTGCCTAAGAGGGCAAATGGCAAATTCGGGATTGTCGGAGTTGCGGCGTGTTGGGACAAACGAAAAGGTATCGATCGATTCCTTGAACTAGCGCAATTGCTCGGTGACGGATATGAGATCCGACTGGTCGGAGAAGTCAGCACCGACATAAAAGAAAGAGCGCCGAAAAACATCGTTTTTCTCGGCAGGGTAAACGATGCGGCGAAATTGTCCGCGCTGTATGCCGAAGCAGATCTGCATATCAGTATGTCCTTCGAGGAGACTTTTGGCATGACCTTTATCGAAGCCGCCTTTGTCGGCACAAAAAGTTTGGGATTCAATAAAACTGCGATCCCGTATGTTATTGAAAAAGTATTTGGATATGTGATAGATAGCAACGATGTTTCGGACATGGTTAATACCATTCACGAATTAAATCAACACAGAGAAAATTGCAAACTCAATTCAGAAGAAATAGTTGCCGTAAGAGATTTTTTCTCCGCAGATCGCATGGCGAAAGGTTATTACCATGTCTACGAAAGGGCGATTAACAAAAAATGAAATTAAAACATTTACTACAAACGAGTCTCGTATCAGCTGTTATCAATATTGCCCTTACACCGATAG
>SFGN01000105.1 GCA_004556565.1 Lachnospiraceae bacterium
TTTGGTAGAGAAGCTGTCTGAAAAAGGTGTGGAGTTCGTCAGTAAGAAAGAGGCAATCGATACTACGACACCGACAGGGAAGTTTATGCTCACTGTCTTCAGCGCTGTTGCCGAGCAAAACGGTTTCAAAAGTCAGCCGGAGTAATGTAGCCATAAGGGGTTATCTGCGGTCAAAATGTCGGTTCTGCATCCGATGTTTTGACCGCAACAATACATAGAAGCACTACCAAGCCTGTATATCTTCGATGACAAAAATTATTGGGCAAAAGACGCATTACGCATAGTACGCAAACAGCGGATTTCCAAATGCAAAAAAACATTCGCGTTCATAAATAGATAATTTGCGAATCGGATGGAAATCTTCATAAATATGTGCTACAATATTGTTATATATCACAAGATACGGAGGGTTTCCCGATATGCGCATCAGCTACAATAAACTCTGGAAGATGCTTATTGACAAGAACATGAAAAAGAGTGATTTGAGAGAAAAAGCCGGCATCAGTTCTGCCTCCCTTGCAAAGCTCGGCAAAGGAGACAACATAACCACGGATGTTCTTCTTCGTATCTGCGAGGTAATGGATTGCCGGATTGAAGATATTCTTGAAACGGTTCGTGACTAACCAACGCCAAAGAATTTGATTAGGAGGTTTTGGCATGACCATATTGGGCAAGAAACAGATGTCGGAAGAAGACATCAAATTGAATTATATTACTCCGGTCATTCTTGATGGATGGAAGGGTCACGTTACGATGGAGACCAAGATCACGGATGGTAGGATCAACATTAGTGGCAATATCGTTGCTCGTAGTAAGCCTAAGTTTGCCGACTATATGCTTTACCTCAATGACGGGAAGCCCATCGCTGTAGTCGAAGCAAAGGATAATAATCATTCTGTATCTCACGGCTTGCAGCAGGCAATGACTTATGCGCAGATGATGGATCTCCCGTTTGCATATTCCTCAAACGGCGATGCGTTCTATGAGCATGACTTCTTGACCGGACAAGAGCAGCAAATTGCATTGGAGCAATTTCCAACTCAAGAGATGCTTGTGGCGAGATATTACGCTGAGCTGCACAACGGCAAGGGCATTTCCGATATGGAAAAGAAAATTGTCTCGCAGCCGTACTATTCTTCTCAAAGCACGTACCCTCCACGTTACTACCAAAGAAACGCAGTAAACAGAACTGTAGAGGCTATCGCAAGAGGACAGCAACGCTTGTTGCTTGTCATGGCTACCGGAACAGGTAAAACATATACTGCTTTCCAGATTGTGTATCGCCTACTTCGTTCTGATCTCAAAAAGAGAATTTTGTATCTGGCTGACAGAAATATTCTTGTAGACCAGAGTATTTTGCAGGACTTTGCACCACTTGAAAAAACCATTTACAAAGTGGATTTCTCCGACAAGGAATGTTTGAGCAAGATCGCATCCCACGAAATAAATTTTGCTCTCTATCATCAGATGGTCGGACAGAATGACGAGGAGCACTTTAGACAAATTCCCGCAGAATACTTTGACCTCATTATTGTGGACGAGTGTCATCGTGGAAGTGCCAAGGAGGACAGCAACTGGAGAAAGGTTCTGGAGTATTTTTCTTCTGCAACCCAAATCGGTATGACCGCTACTCCAAAAGAGAGCGAAAAGGTATCGAATATAGATTACTTTGGAGAGCCTGTCTATACTTACAGCTTAAAGCAAGGCATCGAAGACGGATTCCTTGCTCCGTTCAAGGTTATCAATATCACGACAAACATCGGTGACGGATGGAGACCGTACAAAGGTCAAACCGACATCTATGGCAACGAGATTGAAGACCGCATCTACAACAACAGGGACTACGACTACAGTATCATTCTCCAAGACCGTATTGACGAGGTTGCAAGGGAGATTACCGAGTATCTGAAAAGTACCGACAGGATGCAGAAAACCATCGTGTTCTGTGCTTCCGAAGATCATGCCGAGCGTATGAGAATCGCCCTCATCAACCATAACGCTGATATGGTAAAGGAGAATCCGGACTACTGTGTTAGAATCACCGGTTCCGATGTTTATGGAAAATCCAAACTTGACTATTTCATCTCCGTGTCCAGCCCTTATCCGGTTATCGCTACGACATCCGAACTACTTTCCACCGGCGCAGACTGCAAAATGACAAAGTTGATTGTCCTGGACAAGACAGTTGAGAGCATGACCACCTTTAAGCAGATCATCGGTCGTGGAACCCGTATCAGAGAAAAGGACGGCAAGACACATTTTGTCGTTATGGACTTCAGAAACGTGACGAGACTCTTTACCGACCCAGATTGGGACGGTCCTATTGAGCAGGACGAAGGTTTCCAACATGGCAGCGGAGGCAACAAGCCGAAAGGTGGCGGTCATGGTGGCGGAGGAAAAGAACCTCCCGTTGACCCTGTTGAAACTCCAATTGTCGATAAAGATGGATGCAGAGTGAAGATTATCAACAAGACCGTTTCTGTCTATGATGCCAACGGCAAGCTGCTTCGACAGGAAGATATTATTGATTACACGAGAACCAATATCAAGGGCGAGTATGCCTCTCTGTCTGACTTTATCCACAAGTGGAAGGCATCGGACAAGAAGAAAACGATTGAACAGTCCTTTATGGCAATGGGCATTGATTTGAAAGCGTTGAAAGCAGATCAGGGAATGTCTGATGTTGATGATTTTGATTTCATCTGCTATGTGGCATACGGTAAGAAGCCGCTGACGAGAAAAGAACGAGCGGATAACGTAAAAAAGAAAGACTTCTTCAGCAAGTATTCTGCCGAAGCACAGGCAGTCCTCTCCATTCTCTTGGAGAAGTATATGAACCAAGGAATTACAGAGGTTGAGGACATCAAGGTTCTTTCTCTTGCGGATTTTGCCGAATTTGGAAAGCCCGCAAAGATCGTAAAGCTGTTCGGCGGCAAGGCGCTATATGAAGCGGCTATTAAGGAACTTGAAGCACACATTTATGAATTAGAGGTAAGTTGACTATGGCTATGCAGTCAGGTTTTATAAAAAGAATCCGTGATATTATGCGCATGGACGCAGGTATCAACGGCGATGCTCAGCGAATTGAGCAGATGGTATGGATGCTTTTCTTGAAAGTATACGACGCCAAAGAAGATGACTGGGAACTGAATGAGGATGACTACGAATCCATCATTCCCGAAGACCTCAGATGGAGAAATTGGGCAAAGGCCGACAGCAACGGCCATGCTATGACCGGAGACAAGCTGCTGAATTTCGTCAACAACACTCTGTTCCCGGTGCTGAAAGGTAACGATGTAAAAGAAGGCGACACGGTTATCTATGAGGGGATCAAGGTTACACCTGATACTCCGATTAAGAAAGCAATCGTGAAATCGACCTTTGAAGACGCCAACAACTATATGAAAGACGGCGTATATCTCCGTCAGGTCATTGATGTGATTGATGAAATCGAATTTGATGACGTAAAAGAAAGCCATGCTTTCGGCTTTGTTTATGAAGAAATCCTTCGTGAATTGCAGTCTGCCGGTTCCTCCGGTGAGTTTTACACGCCGAGAGCAGTTACCGAGTTCATGGCGCTGATGATCAAGCCGAAACTGGGAGAAAAGATGGCTGACTTCGCTTGCGGTACGGGTGGCTTTATTACTTCCTGGCTTGGACAGTTATCCAAGCAGGTAACCGATACTTCTGCTCAAAAGCAGCTTGATGACAGCATTTACGGAATCGAGAAAAAGCCGTTTCCGTATCTGCTCTGCGTGACCAATATGCTGCTGCATGACATTGAAGTTCCCAACATCTATCATATGAACTCGTTGAAGCATAATCTGCTGGACTATACAGATGCGGATAAGTTCGACGTCATCTTGATGAACCCTCCCTATGGCGGACATGAGGACAAGTCCATTCAGGGCTTCTTCCCCGATGATCTGGCAAGCTCGGAGACCGCCGATCTGTTTATGTCGGTTATCCTGTACCGTTTGAAAAAGAACGGCAGAGCCGCCGTCGTCGTGCCGGATGGTTTCCTGTTCGGCCTGGACAATGCAAAAGTAAATATCAAGAAAAAGCTCATTGGCGAATTTAATCTGCACACCGTTGTCAGACTGCCCGGCTCTGTGTTCAGCCCTTATACTTCCATTACCACCAATCTGTTGTTCTTCGATAACACAAAGCCGACAACGGAAACATGGTTCTACAGAGTAGATATTCCGTCCGACAGAAAGCACTTCTCCAAGACCAAGCCCATGGAGCTGAAACACTTCGAGGATTGTATCGCTTGGTGGAACAACAGAGAGGTCATTCCCGACGGCGAATACTTCAAGGCGCAGAAATATACCGCCGATTATCTGCTGAATGAACAGGGATGCAATATTGACCTTTGCGGCTATCCTCATGAGGAAGAAGAAGTTCTCGATCCTCTCGACACGATCAGAGAGTATCAGGAAAGAAGAACAGCCCTCAATGCCGAAATCGACAAGGTGCTTGCAGAACTGGAAGCCTTGCTGCCGGGAGGTGTAACAGAATGACCCCTGAGCAGTTAAAGGCAAGTATTCTGCAATATGCAATTCAAGGCAAGTTGACTCCGCAATTAGAGAGCGATGGAACAGCTAAATCATTGTTAGAAAGCTGCTATACTGATGTAGAAATAGATGGCAGGCGGGTTAAGCAAAAAATGATTGCTGAAATAACGGATGATGAGAAAGCATTCGATATTCCAGAAAGTTGGGAATGGGTAAAACTCGGCAATGTCTGCACCATTGCAAGAGGTGGGTCACCACGTCCAATTAAAGAATACATTACTACAGCTGGCGATGGCATCAATTGGATTAAAATCGGAGATACAGAAAAAGATGGCAAATATATCTGCTCTACAGCCGAAAAAATCAAGCCATCTGGTGCGTCTAAAAGCCGCATGGTTCACGCAGGAGACTTTTTGTTAACAAATTCGATGAGCTTTGGTCGTCCCTACATTCTGAAAGTTGACGGTTGTATTCATGACGGTTGGTTGGTAATAAGCCAAACAAAAGAGGTTTTTTATCAAGATTATCTTTATTGGATGTTGTCTTCCCAGTATGCATACTTTCAGTTTTGCAATAAGGTAAGCGGAGGTGTTGTAAAGAACCTAAATAGTGATAAGGTTGCAAATTCTGTATTCCCTCTTCCCCCTCTTGCTGAACAAAAGCGCATTGTTGCTAAGATCGAAGAACTCCTTCCGTATGTTGACCGTTATGCCGCAGCTTATGAAAAGTTGGAACAGTTTAACGCCAAGTTCCCGGAGGATATGAAGAAGTCCATTCTTCAATATGCTATTCAAGGTAAGCTCGTGGAACAAAGACCGGAAGAAGGAACAGGCGAAGAACTATACCGACAGATTCAGTATGAAAAACAGCGGCTCATCAAAGAAGGCAAAATCAAAAAGGAAAAGCCGTTGGCTGAAATTACGGAGGGTGAAAAGCCTTACGATATTCCTGACAATTGGACATGGGTGAGGTTTGGTGACTTGGGCAGTTATAAAAAGGGGCCTTTTGGTAGTGCAATCACCAAAAGTATGTTTGTTCCAAAAGGAAATGGCGCAATTAAGGTCTATGAGCAAAAGAATGCTATTCAAAAAGACGCTACTCTTGGAGATTACTATATCTGCAGAGATTATTTTGAATCTAAAATGAAAGGATTTGAAGTTTTTCCGGGAGATATAATTGTTAGTTGCGCTGGTACAATTGGAGAAACATATGTAATGCCTGACGAATTTGAACAAGGTATTATTAATCAGGCGCTAATGCGAATGAAGATTTTTGAGCCATTGTACATTCCATACTTCTTAACATTTTTTGATTTTGTATTGAAAAAGAATGCCATAAGTAGTAGCAAAGGCTCTGCAATTAAGAATATTCCACCGTTTGAGATTCTTAAAAACTATCTTGTTCCTATTCCGCCCCTTGCTGAACAAAAGCGAATCGTTGCCAAGCTTGAAGAAATCCTGCCGCTGTGTGAACGGTTGAAATGAGGTAATAATATGACAGAAGAAAGAATTGCTAACTATAATGACCACGCCAAGTTTATGGCTGATATTGCCATGAGTATTCTAAATGGGAATAAGCGTGTGTTAGATGTAAATGGAGTCAAAGAAATCATTGCCTTATACTTATTGATTCCTTACATGACTCCCGACAAATTGACAACACCAGACGAAAAATGTGTAATTCCCAATGTTAGTGGAAATTTTTGCGGTGACATCTCTCTTGAAGACCTAAGAAACGCAATATGTCACTCTTTTGTTACAGTCGAAGAAGATAGAAACGATGGTACTATACATGGTAAGCGCCTAGTAGTTGACGACAGAGCATCGTTTCATAATCGAAAAAGCCATGCTGATATGGGGATACATTCAACCGCGACGAACATTATGATTGAGGATGCACACAACCGGCTTGTTGAACTATTTACAGAAATCCAAAATGCATAAGACAAGTAGAAGCGCATTGTTCCTAAGCTTGAAGAAATCCTGCCGTTGTGTGAACGGCTGAAATGAGGTGATTTAATGAAAAATTTGGATCGTAAAGTCACGCTGCTATGTCCTCTTTGCGGTAATGATCAGTTTTCATCATTGGACGAAGAGTTTGAAGATCTTCTTCA